>NZ_JBHWGD010000001.1:73301-84827 GCF_042733235.1 Kitasatospora sp. NPDC059722 | reverse complement strand
CACAAAACTAAACACTCTTAAAATTTTCCTAATATTTTTATGTTTGGTTTTTAACCTTTCGGCCCCCCCCGGGCCCCCCCCCCCCCCCGCCCCCCCGCGGGGGGGGGGGGGCGGGGTCCCGCGCGCCGGGTGTGGCGCGCGGAGTCCGGGTCACGCACCGTCCCTGGGCGGCCCGGAGTACAGGGAACGGAAGAGGAGCGGGCTACCGGTCCGTCAGACCGGGCGGGCCGCGAGCTCCTTCGCGGCGCGGGCGCAGTCGCGCGCGATGCGGTCCTCGTTGACGGTGGTCAGCTGCCCCTTCTCGACGACGGCGTTGCCGTTGACGAAGAGGACGGACAGCGGCGGAAGCGCGCCGAACGTCAGGGCCGCGACCGGGTCGGCGATGGACGAGTGCATGATTCCGTCGATCTTCCACAGCGCCAGGTCGGCGAGCTTGCCGGCCTCGATGGAGCCGATCTCGTTCTGCCGGCCGAGCACCCGCGCGCCGCCCATGGTGCCCAGGCGCAGGGCCTGGCGCCCGGTCAGCGCGGTCGGGTACCCGTGCAGGCGGTTGATGAGCAGGGCGTTGCGCAGCTCGGTGCCGAGCTCGCCGGACTCGTTGGACGCGGTGCCGTCGACGCCGAGGCCGACCGGTACGCCGGCCTTGATCATGTCGGGCACGCGCGCGATGCCGGCCGCCAGGCGGGCGTTGGAGGAGGGGCAGTGGGCGACGCCGGTGCCGGTCTCGGCGAACTTGGCGATGTCGGAGTCGTTCATGTGGACGCAGTGCGCCATCCACACGTCCTCGCCGAGCCAGCCGACCGACTCGAAGTAGTCGGTCGGGCCCATGCCGAACAGCTCCTTGCAGAACTGCTCCTCCTCGGCGGTCTCCGAGCCGTGGGTGTGCAGCCGTACGCCCTTGCGGCGGGCGAGTTCGGCGGACTGCCGGAGCAGGTCGGTGGAGACGGAGAACGGGGAGCAGGGCGCGATGGCGACGTGCAGCATCGAGCCGAAGGAGGAGTCGTGGTACTTGTCGACGGCGGCCTCGGAGGCGGCGAGGATGTCGTCGAGCTCCTCGACGGCGTGGTCCGGGGGCAGGCCGCCGTCCTTCTTGCTGCGGTCCATGGAGCCGCGCAGCGCGGTGAAGCGCAGGCCGAGTTCCTGGACGGCCTCGACGGAGGCGCCGAGGACGTCGCCGCCGTCCTTCGGGAAGACGTAGTGGTGGTCGGAGGCGGTGGTGCAGCCGGACTTGAGGAGCGCGGCGGCGGAGCCCTGGCTGGCGGCGTGGACGAGCTTCTCGTCGATGCGGGCCCAGGTGGGGTAGAGGGCGACGAGCCAGTCGAAGAGGATGTTGTCCTGGGCGAGGCCGCGGGTGATCCACTGGTAGAAGTGGTGGTGGGTGTTGACCAGGCCGGGGGTGACGAGGTGGCCCTCGGCGTTGATCCGGCGCACGACGTTGTCCAGCCAGGCGGGGGCGGGGCCGCTGCCGACCGATTCGATCTTGTTGCCGAGGATGACCACGTGGCCGCGGGCGTGCTCGGTGTCGTTGGCGTCGACCGTCGCGATGGCGGCGTTCTCGATGACGATCCGCTGGTCGGCGGGTGGGGGCTGGACTGCCATGGTGTTGCTCCTATGGGGGAGGGCGAGAGCGGTGCCGCGTGCTGCGCGCCCGTGGAGGGGCGGCGGCGGGTGACGGGTGGGGGCGCGTCGAGCGGGCACGCGCCCCCACCCCGCCGGTCAGGACGGTGTCACCGTCGGCACCGTCGTGCCGGGTGGATCGCCGGCCGCTGCGCGGCGGGCGGCCCCGACGTGGTGGAAGAGGAGGTTGAGCAGGACGGCCGTCACGGTGCCGGCCGAGATCCCGGAGTGCATCAGGGTGCGGACGGCCTCCGGGAAGGCGTCGTAGAACGTGGGTACGGCGATCGGCACGATGCCGACACCGAGCGAGACCGACACGAGGATGGTGTTCGAGCCGGACTCCATGCCGGCCTCCGCGAGGGTGCGGATGCCGCTCGCCGCGACCGTGCCGAAGAGCACGATCCCGGCGCCGCCGAGGACGGGCTGCGGTACGAGGGAGACGAGTGAGCCGAGCACGGGGAAGAGCCCGAGCAGGACCAGGATGCCTCCGCCGGCCGCGACGACGTAGCGGCTGCGGATCTTCGTCAGTGCCACGAGCCCGATGTTCTGGGCGAAGGCGCTGGCGGCGAAGCCGTTGAAGACCGGGCTGAGCGCGGTGGCCAGGCCGTCGGCGCGCAGGCCGGCGGCGAGCGTGGGTTCGTCGGCCTCGCGGTCGACTATTCGGCCGAGCGCGAGCATGTCGGCGGTGGACTCGGTCATCGAGACCACCATGACGATGCACAGCGAGACGATGGCGGCGGCGTCGAACTCGGGGGCGCCGAAGTGGAACGGGGAGGGGAGCGCGAAGACCTTCGCGTCCTTGACCGGGCCGAAATCGGCGAGGCCCAGCGGGAAGGCGATCAGGGTGCCGAACGCCAGGCCGACGAGCAGGGAGAGCTGCTGCCAGAAGCCGCGCAGCAGCCGGTTGCAGAGCACCACCGCGACGAGGGTGATCGCGGCGAGGCCGATGGCCCGCATGGAGCCGAATCCGGGGGCGCCCGGCGAGCCGCCGCGCGCCCAGTTCACCGCCACCGGCAGCAGGGACACCCCGATGAGGGTGATCACGGTGCCCTGGACGACGGGTGGGAAGAACCGGATGAGCTTGCAGAAGTACGGTGCCGCGAGGAAGCACAGGACCCCCGCGACGATCACCGCGCCGAAGATCACCGGGAGGGCGTGCTTCGGTCCGTGTTCGTTGGCGATGGCGATCATGGGCGCGACGCCCGCGAACGACACGCCGTTCACGAACGGCAGTCGCGCGCCGATCTTCCAGACGCCGAGGGTCTGGAGCAGGGTGGCCAGTCCGGCGGTGAACAGGCTGGCCGAGATGAGCAGGGCGAGTTCGGCGGGGGAGAGCCCCACGCCGGCGCCGACGATGAGCGGGGGTGCGACGACTCCCGCGTACATCGCGGCGACGTGCTGGAGTCCGGTGGAGACGAGCTTCACCGGGGACAGCACCTCGTCCACGGGGTGGGTTCCCGGTCCGGGCGGCGTGCCGGGGAGGCCTGGGACGCCGCCCGGACCGGAAGATCTTGCAGGGGTGGAACCGCCGTCGGTGGTGCTGGTGTTGCTGGGTGCCATGTCGAGCCCCTCTTGTGCCCGCGGCTCCCGGCGCGCCCGTGGCGCTGGAGACTGCCGGATACTTCCCTGACCGAGGGCGGGACGGCGGTGCAAGGGTCCCTCGGCCGGCCTCTCCAGTGCCCCGGGCCGGCCGCCGTGAGGCAGGCACGAACTCCGGTGGGTGGGGGTGGAGAAACACGTGGAACAGGTAGTGACAAGGGTGGTGCTGGAGGTGCTGCAAGGGGTGGTGCCGGAGGTGGTGCGAACCGCCCGGACTCGGCCGGCCGATGAGGGCCGGAGGGTGCGGCGATGCCGGGCGGTGTCCATGGTGGGGGAGGTCAGACGACCGGGATGACCGGGACGACGCCCTCGCGGTGCACGGTGCCCTCGATGAGGCCGTACATGCGGTCCGCGGCGTAGTAGACCTCGTTGTCGTTCTTGAGGCCGAAGGGCTCCAGGTCGACGAGGAAGTGGTGCTTGTTGGGCAGCTCCAGGCGGACCTCGTCGACCTCGGCACGGTTGTTGAGGACCCGGGTGCCCATCGAGTGCAGGGTCTGCTGCAGCGAGTAGGAGTAGGTCTCGGCGAAGGCCTCCAGCAGGTGCCGCTTCACGTGGGTGTAGGAGCGGTTCCAGTTGGGCTGGGCCTCGCCGTCGCGGCCGCTGTAGCCGTACTTCCAGCGGGCCGTCACCTGGGTGGCGAGGATCCGGTCGTAGGCTTCCTGCAGGGTGGTGTACTTGTCCTTGATGTAGCCCCAGAACTCCGAGTTGGTGGAGTTCATGACGATGAGGTCCTTGAGGCCGGAGATGACCTGGACGGTCTCGCCGTCGTAGACGACCTCGGTGGTGCGGGTCTCCTGGCCGGTGCGGACGAAGGAGTGGCCGACCTCCTCGGAGCCGATGAAGCGGGCCGAGCTGTCCGGGGTCTTGATCCGGTCCCAGGAGTACTCCTCGATCCGGATGCGGGCGCTGTGGACGACGCCGCGCTCGGTGTCGTCGACGAAGTGCCGCGCGAGGATGATGCCGAAGGCCTCGGCCGACTCGATCCCGTACTCCTTGGCGAAGGCGTAGACGGTGTTCTTGGTGGTGTCGGTGGGGAGGCAGTTGGCGTTGGAACCGGTGAGGTGGACGTCCTCGAACTCGCCCTGGAGGGAGACCGAGACGTTCAGGTCCTTGATCTCGTGCCGGGTGGAGTCGCGGTAGACGCGTACGATGCGGTTCTCCGCCTTGCCGTACTGGTTCTGACCGAGCACGTGGGCCATGACTTTGGCTCCTTGAGCTTCCAGGTCGGTCTACTAGCTTCCGCGGTAGACCGAGTATCCGAACGGGTTCAGCAGCAGCGGCACGTGGTAGTGGTGCTGCGCGGGCGCGACCGTGAAGACGATCGAGACCTCGGGGAAGAACGGCGTCTCCGCGGACCGCCGCGCGTAGTACGCGGCGGTGTCGAAGAGCAGCCGGACGACCGAGCCCGCCTCCACGGCCGGCAGGTCCTTGGCCCGGCCGTCGGAGTCCGTGGCGGAGGTGCCGAGCACCTTCCAGCCACCCTCGGTGTGCAGTGCGAGCTCGACCGGGACGCCCTCGGCCGGGCGGCCGAGGCTGGTGTCGAGCACGTGGGTGGAGATGCCAGTCATGGGTGAAGTGACCTTACTGATGGCAGATGTGGGGTTGCTTCGCCGAGCGCGGCGCGGCCTCACGATGATCTGACGAATCGTCAGAAACGAAGATCCGTCGGGTCGGTCGTGGATCGTGCCGGGAAACGGAACCGACGATACGTCAGAACCGGCTCAGGACTCGTCGAGCAGCCGGTTGATGCGGATGTCGTTGATCTTGCGCAGCTCGCCCCGGACGATCTCCGCCTCGGCGGCGGGGTCGTTGGGGTGGCGCTCGCGCAGGGCGGCGAGCATGGTGGCCGCGGTACGGCCGGTCGCGCAGATCAGGAACACGTGGCCGAACTTCGCCTCGTAGGCGGCGTTGGCCTCGTGCAGTTCGTCGAGGAGCGCTTGGTCCACGCCGTGGATGCCGGCCTGTTCGCGCTCGGAGGTGGCGTCGCCCGCCTTGGGCTTGCCGATCCGGGCGTGGCCGGCCATCGCGTCGTGCAGGTCCGCGACCGTCAGCGACCGCATCGCCGCCGCGTTGGCGGCGAGCAGGGCGCTGCGGTCCGACCAGGGCTTGGCCTCCGCGACGGCGGCGGCCCAGCGGGGGCTGGAGCAGATCTCCAGCAGGATCGCCTCAAGCTCGGCGGCGTCGGCCGCCGCGAGGGCGTCGAGGGCGTGGGGGTGGTTGGTCACAGGTGGACCTCCTGAAGAGTGGTGCCACCCGCACAAGCTAGATCGGCCCCACCCGGCCGTCAACACTTTGTTTAACGGTTGGTGGTTACGTTTTGGGCGGGCCCGTGTTGCCGGGCCGTTTCGTGTGCGATTCGCCAAGTGTGCCCCGCCGGAGGGCGGCCCACACTGGAACGCACCGGCGGGGCTGCCCGTTTTGGGAGGGTTCCGCCGGCGGTGCCCACGGGTGCCTCAGGAGGACTTCGAGCCGTCCTGGCGGTTGAGGTAGTTGTACACGGTGAAGCGGCTGACGCCGAGCGCCGAGGCGACGGTCTCGACCCCGTGGCGGACGGTGAAGGCGCCGCGCTCCTCCAGGAGGGCGACGACCCGCTGCTTCTCCCAGCGGTCGAGCTCGGCCAGCGGGCGGCCGTCGAACTGGCGGGTCATCTCGGCCAGCAGCCGGTCCAGCGCGCTGCTCAGGTGCGGCAGCCGGATGGCGAGCGCCGGGGCGCCCTCCCACTCCAGGACGACGTCCTCGGCCTTCGCCTCGCCCAGTGGGACGGGCGTCGCGCCGACCGCGTCCAGCAGCGGCTTGACGGCCGCGGCGAGCGGGTGTTCCACGTGCTCGGTCACGGCGTACCGCCCTCCTCCCGCGTCGCGTCGGCCACCGCGCCGCCGTTGCCCTCGCCGTCGCCCAGCACGCTGACCTGGACCGAGATCCGGGTCGCGCCGGCGTCCAGGGTCTCGCGGAGCAGCCTGGTCACCGCGGTGAGGACCTGGTCGGCCTCGCCCTCGGCGCCGGTCCCGAAGGGGCCGACCGAGACGGCCAGGCCGGCCTCGTCGACGACCTTGCGGGCCGCCGCGGCGTGCTCGGGGAACGTGTCCAGCTCGAACGGTTCTGTCGTGAACTCCACCATCAATCGCACCCGCTCACTGTAGCGAGCGGGGGTGGGGCGGGGCGGGCCCTGGGTGATCGGACAGCGCCGGGCCCCTCGCGGAGGGGTTTCCGGGCCACTTCAACAAATTGTTGCGGCGGCCTTGACAGTCGATCGGCGGGGCGGAGATGCTTCCACCACGCAGAATCCCTCTTCCGGATTGTGGAAGTTGAGGATGTCGGAAGAGAGTGAGAGGTGAGTGACGTGACGGCAGCTTCCCGGCACAGCTTCACGGTCAACCTGTCGATCCTGTTCGGTGAGCTCCCGCTGCTGGAGCGCCCGGCCGCTGCCGCCGCCGCCGGCTTCACGGCCGCCGAGCTGTGGTGGCCCTTCGGCGAGGAGCACGCCCCCTCGCAGGCCGAGCAGGACGCGCTCCGCAAGGCCTTCACCGACGCGGGCGTACGGCTCACCGGCCTCAACTTCCTGGACGACCTGAGCAAGGGCGTCCGCGGTACGGTCTCGGTGCCGGCCGACAAGGAGCGCTTCCGGGCCAACGTCCCGGTCGCCGCCGAGCTCGCCGCCTCGCTCGGTGCCACCGCGCTCAACGCGCTGTACGGCAACCGGGTCGAGGGCGTGGACCCGGCCGAGCAGGACGCGCTCGCGCTGGAGAACCTGGTGCTGGCCGCGAAGGCCGCGCACGAGATCGGCGCGATCCTGCTGATCGAGGCCCTCAACGTGGTCGAGTCCCCGGACTACCCGCTGGTGTCGGCCCCCGCCGCGGTCGAGATCGTCGACAAGGTCAACGCGGCCACCGGGCTCGGCAACGCCAAGTTCCTCTGCGACCTCTACCACCTGGCCAAGAACGGCGAGGACCTGGCGGCCGTCATCGACACCTACGCCGACCGCATCGGCCACGTGCAGATCGCCGACAACCCGGGCCGCAACGAGCCCGGCACCGGAGAGCTGGACTTCGAGGACCTCTTCGCCCGCCTCTCCGCCGCCGGCTACACCGGCTCGATCGGCCTGGAGTACCGCCCCTCCACCGGCGTCAGCGCCGACAGCTTCGGGTGGCTGCCGCGCGAGCTGCGCGCCGCGAAGTAGCGCCGCGCCGCGAGGCGGCACCGCGCCACCGGGCGCGCCGCGCCGCGAGCGCGCCCCGGCCCGTCCCGCGGGCCGGCCACCCGGCCCTCCCCACCTACGTACAAAGGAACGACGCGATGAGCCGCAAGATCGCCTTCGTCGGCCTCGGCATCATGGGCAAGCCCATGGCCATCAACCTGGTCAAGGCCGGGCACGACGTCACCGGTTTCGACCTCTCCCAGGACTCGATCGACGCCGTCGTCGCGGCCGGCGGCCGGGGTGCCACCAGCATCGCCGAGGCCGTCAAGGACGCCGAGGTCGTCATCACCATGGTCCCGGCCGACCCGCACGTCGAGGCGGTCATCCTCGGCGAGGGCGGCGTGCTGGAGAACGTGAAGGCCGGCACCCTCGTGATCGACATGTCCTCGATCACCCCGCAGACCTCCATCAAGGTCGGCAAGGCCGCCGTGGAGAACGGCGTGCGCGCCCTGGACGCCCCGGTGTCCGGCGGCGAGGCCGGTGCCGTCGAGGCCGTCCTGTCCATCATGGTCGGCGGCGAGGCCGCGGACTTCGCCGAGGCGAAGCCGCTGTTCGACGCCCTCGGCACCACGGTGGTCCACGTCGGCCCGGCCGGCGCCGGCCAGACCGTCAAGGCTGCCAACCAGCTGATCGTGGCCGTCAACATCCAGGTCCTGGCCGAGGCCGTGGTCTTCCTGGAGAACGCGGGCGTCGACCTCGCCGCCGCGCTGGACGTGCTCGGCGGTGGCCTGGCCGGCTCGACCGTGCTCAACCGCAAGAAGGCGAACATGCTCAACCGCGAGTTCGCCCCGGGCTTCCGGATCGACCTGCACCACAAGGACATGGGCATCGTCACCGACGCCGCCCGCGCCGTCGGTGCCGCGCTGCCGGTCGGCGCCGTGGTGGCCCAGCTGGTCGCCTCCGCCCGCGCCAACGGCGACGGCTCGCTCGACCACTCGGCGCTGCTGCGCGGCGTCGAGCGGCTCTCGGGCCGCGAGGTCAAGTAACCCGCCGGGCTCCCCCCGGGGAGCCCGCACAGACTCCTCCTGGTGGCGTGTACCTATCCGGTCGTGCCCGCGCCACCAGGAGGCCAGGCCCGACCGGCAGCCGGGCCGGGGCTCATCCGCCCGCCTGCCGGTCGACCCAGCCGGTGACGCGTCCTCCCTGTCGGGGGCACTTCGGTCGTGCCAGTGACGCGTCGCCCGGCCCCCTCCTTGCCGAGGGGAGCCCCTCGTACGTCGGAAGCGGGACGAGGGGAACGGCGGGAGGGGGCCGCCCTCCGGGGCAGCCCAGCTCAGTGCCGGCCCTGACCGGCATCGTCCGGGCAGGGGATGGCACCCCCGGGCCGCCCGGGCCCAAGCTTGAAGAACCAGCCGCACCCGTACGGAGAGGACCGCGCCATGCCCGCCACCCCCCACCAGGGCCATGTGGTCGTAGCTCCCGACAAGTTCAAGGGCACCCTGGAGGGCGCCGAGGTCGCCGCCCGGATCGCCGCCGGCATCCGCCGCGCCGCGCCCGGCACCGAGGTGCGCGAACTGCCCGTCGCCGACGGCGGCGAGGGCACCCTGGCCGCCGCGCTCGCGGCCGGCTTCACCCGCGTCCCGGCCAAGGTGGCCGGCCCCACCGGCCTGCCGGTGGACGCCGCGCTCGCGGTGCGGGACGACACCGCCGTGGTCGAACTGGCGCAGGCCTCCGGCCTGGCCCGGCTCCCCGGCGGGCGCACCGCCCCGCTCGCGGCCGGCTCCTTCGGCGTCGGCCAGCTGATCGGCCGGGCGGTCGCGCTCGGCGCCAAGCGGATCGTGCTCGGCCTCGGCGGCAGCGCCTGCACGGACGGCGGCGCGGGCATGGTCCAGGCGCTCGGCGTCAGCCTGCGCGACGCGGACGGCAACGAACTCGCGCCCGGCGGCGCCGCGCTGCGCAGGCTCGCGACGATCGACCTCGGCCCGCTGGCCGACGTGCTGGCCGGCGTCGAGGTCGTCGTGGCCTGCGACGTCGACAACCCGCTGCTCGGCCCGCGCGGCGCCACCGCCGTCTACGGCCCGCAGAAGGGCGCGGACGGCGACGACCTGGTGGTCCTGGAGGAAGGCCTGACCCGCTTCGCGGACAAGGTCGCCGAGGCCGCCGGGCGGGACGTGCGCGAGGCCCCCGGCGCCGGGGCCGCGGGCGGGGTGGGCTTCGCCGCCCTCGCCCTGCTCGGCGCCACCATGCGACCCGGTATCGAGCTGCTGCTCGAACTGCTGGGTTTCGACGAGGCCGTGCGTGGGGCACGCCTCGTCGTCACCGGCGAGGGCTGCCTGGACGCGCAGACGCTCCATGGTAAGGCCCCCGCCGGCGTCGCCGCGGCGGCCACTCGGGCGGGGGTTCGGGTGGCCGCTGTGGCGGGGCGGCTGGAACTGTCGGAGAGCGAGTGGCGCTCGGCCGGCTTCACCACCGCGATCGCCCTCACCGACCTGGCCGAACAGCCCGGCGACAGCATGACCAAGGCCGCCGAACTGGCCGAGACCGCGGGGGAGCGGCTGGCCGGGGCACTGCTGAGCGGCTGAGCCGTGCACCCGCGTACGCGTGGCGGCCAGGGCGCGCGAACACTCGTACGTTCCTCCATTGACGTTTTGTTGAAGGCGGGCCTAGGCTCCCGGCAATCCTTCGGTTCCCTCCTTCTCCGAGCGCCCCGGACGACCGCCCACCCCGGCCGGTCCGGCGTCCCCGCACCCCCAACTCCCAGGTTTCGGAGGTCCCCCATGCCTGTCAGCCAGCCCACGGTGATCCGCTCCCGGCGGGTGGTCCTGCCCGACGGCGAGCGCCCCGCGGACGTGCTGATCCGGGACGGGAAGATCGCGCAGATCGCCGCGCACGGCTCGCTCCTCGCCGGTGACCGCCGGCTCGTCGACCTCGGCGACACCGCGCTGCTCCCCGGCCTGGTCGACACCCACGTGCACGTCAACGAGCCCGGCCGCACCGAGTGGGAGGGCTTCGCCACCGCCACCCGGGCCGCCGCGGCCGGCGGCGTCACCACGATCATCGACATGCCGCTCAACTCCGTCCCGCCCACCACCACCGTGGACGGACTGGCCGTCAAGCGGAAGGCCGCCGAGGGCCAGACCTGGGTCGACCTCGGCTTCTGGGGCGGCGCCATCCCCGGCAACGCCGCCGACCTCGAACCCCTGCACCGCGAGGGCGTGTTCGGCTTCAAGAGCTTCCTCGCCCCCTCCGGCGTCGACGAGTTCCCGCACGTCGAGGCGGCCGACCTGGAGACCGCCCTGGCCGAGCAGGCCCGGATCGGCGCCCTCGCGATCATCCACGCCGAGGACCCCGCCGTCCTCGCTGCCGCCCCGCAGCAACCCGGCGTCCACTACCGGGACTTCCTCGCCTCCCGCCCCGCCGACGCGGAGACCGCGGCCGTCGCCCGGCTGCTCGACACCGCCCGGCGCACCGGCGCCCGCGTCCACATCCTGCACGTGTCCTCCGCCGCCGTCCTGCCGCTGCTGCGCCAGGCCCGCGAGGACGGCGTGCGGGTGACCGCGGAGACCTGCCCGCACTACCTGACCCTCGCGGCCGAGCAGGTGCCGGACGGCGACACCGCGTTCAAGTGCTGCCCGCCGATCCGCGACGAGTCCAACCGCGACGCGCTGTGGGCGGCCCTGGCGGCGGGCGAGTTCATCGCCGTCGTCTCCGACCACTCGCCGTCCACCCCCGACCTCAAGCTGCTGCCCGCGCACGGCGGCAGCGGCGACTTCGCCGCGGCCTGGGGCGGCATCGCCTCCCTCCAGCTCGGCCTGCCGGCCGTCTGGACCGAGGCCCGCCGCCGCGGCCACACCCTCGGCGACGTCGTCCGTTGGATGGCCTCCGGACCGGCCGAGCTGGCCGGCCTGAGCGCCACCAAGGGCGCCATCGAGGTGGGCCGCGACGCGGACCTGGTCGCCTTCGACCCGGACGGCGAATTCGCTGTCCACGCCAACGAGTTGCACCACCGCAACCCCGTGACCCCGTACGCCGGGTTGACCCTGGCCGGCGCCGTGCGCACCACCTGGCTGCGGGGGCGGGGGGGGGGCGCCCCCCCCCCCCCCGGGGGGGGGCCCCCGGGGGGGCCCCCCCCCCCCCCCCCCCCCCCCCCCCCCCCCCCCCCCCCCCCCCCCCCC
>NZ_JBHWGD010000001.1:18424-73294 GCF_042733235.1 Kitasatospora sp. NPDC059722 | reverse complement strand
CCGGTGACCCCGTCCGCGGGGTTGACCCGGCCGGGCGCCGTGCGCACCCCGGGGCTGCGCGGCGGGGTCGTGGACCCCGCCGCCGAGCGGTTCGGCCGGCAGCTGGCCCGCCCGGCCGCCCCCGCCCCCGCGGCCGCCCCGCCCGGGTCGAACTGACCCGCGCCGCCCGGCCCGCACCCACCCGCACCGACTCGCACCGACTCGAACCGAGGAGACGACGTGACCACCGCCGACACCCCGAGCGCTTCCTTCACAGAGCTGGTCAACCTGGCCTCCCGGCTGCTGGGCGCGGGCGTCGTCGCCACCAACGAGGACACCTTCGCCGACGCCGAGAACCTGCTGGTCGCCAAGCCCGCCGAGTTCCGCCCGCACACCTTCGGCCACAAGGGCCAGATCATGGACGGCTGGGAGTCCAAGCGCCGCCGCGGCGTCTCGGCCGACCAGCCGCACCCCACCGACCAGGACCACGACTGGACGATCGTCCGGCTGGGCTCCGGCGGCGTGATCCGCGGCGTGATCGTCGACACCGCCCACTTCACCGGCAACTACCCGGAGAGCGCCCGCGTCGAGGCCGCGTCCGTACCGGGCCGGCCCTCGCCCGAGGAGGTCGCCGCCGCCGAGTGGACGACGCTGGTGCCGCGCACCGCGCTCAAGGGCGACACCGTCCACGAGTTCGCCGTCGAGGACGACACCCGCTACACCCACGTGCGCCTGAGCATCTTCCCGGACGGCGGCGTCGCCCGCCTGCGCGTGCACGGCGAGGTGCTGCCCGACCCGCGCGAGCTCGACGGCCTGACCTTCGACCTCGCCGCCCAGGAGTACGGCGGCGTGGCCGAGGCGGCGTCCGACCGCTACTTCTCCTCCCCGCACAACCTGAACGCTCCCGGTCGCGCCTCCGTCATGGGCGAGGGCTGGGAGACCCGGCGTCGGCGCGACAAGGCCAACGACTGGGTGCAGATCGCCCTGGCCGGGGGCGGTGAGGTCCTGGCCGCCGAGGTGGACACCACCCACTTCGTCGCCAATGCCCCCGGCTGGGCCGACCTCGTCGGCTTCGACGCCTCCACGGGCGGGAACCCCTCCGAGGGCGCGGACGGCGAGTGGTTCGAGATCCTGCCCCGCACCCGCCTGCAGCCCGACACCCGCCACCGCTTCCGGCTCGACGTCGGCCGACCGGTGACCCACGTGCGCATCAACGTCTACCCGGACGGCGGCCTCGCCCGCCTGCGCCTCACCGGCCGGCTCACCGAGGCGGGCCGCGCGGCCCTCGCGCTGCGCTGGTTCAACGCCGTCCCGGCCGCCGAGGCCGCCGCCGCGCTCGCCGAGGCAGGTCTGAGCGCCGACGAGGCCGCCGCGCTGACCGCCGCCCGCCCGCTGGCCGACCCGGCCGCGGCCACCGCCGCCGTCGCCGCGCTCCAGCCGTCCGACGGCCCCGACGGCGAGCACTCCTCGCGGCGCCGCTCGGCGCTCTGGCGCCTGCTCGGCGTCTGAGCCCCCGCCCGGTCCACCTCCTCCCCTCGTCACGCACCGCCTGTTCCGACACCTGAAGGACCCCTCCATGTCCAAGATCCTGACCACGGAGTCCGGCGCCCCGGTCGCCGACAACCAGAACTCGGCCTCGGCCGGCGAGTACGGCCCGCTGCTGATCCAGGACCAGCAGCTGCTGGAGAAGCTCGCCCGCTTCAACCGCGAGCGCATCCCGGAGCGCGTGGTGCACGCCCGCGGCTCCGGCGCCTACGGCTACTTCGAGGTCACCGACGAGGTCTCGCAGTACACCCGGGCGGACTTCCTCTCCGAGGTCGGCAAGCGCACCGAGGTCTTCCTGCGCTTCTCCACCGTGGCCGGCGCCCTCGGCTCCAGCGACGCGGTGCGCGACCCGCGCGGCTTCGCGCTGAAGTTCTACACGGGCGAGGGCAACTACGACCTCGTCGGCAACAACACCCCGGTCTTCTTCATCAAGGACCCGGTGAAGTTCCCCGACTTCATCCACTCGCAGAAGCGCGACCCGTACACGGGCGTGCAGGAGGCCGACAACGTCTGGGACTTCTGGGCCCACTCGCCGGCCTCCACCCACCAGATCACCTGGCTGTTCGGCGACCGCGGGATCCCGGCCTCCTACCGCCACATGAACGGCTACGGCTCCCACACCTACCAGTGGGTCAACGCCAACGGCGACGCGTACTGGGTGAAGTACCACTTCAAGACCAACCAGGGCATCCGCTCCCTGGACGGCGACCAGTCCGCCGAGGTGCTCGGCGCCGACGCCGACTCCCACCAGCGCGACCTCCACCAGGCCATCGAGCGCGGCGTGTTCCCGTCCTGGACCCTCTACGTCCAGCTGATGCCGGTCGCCGAGGCCGCGGACTACCGCTTCAACCCCTTCGACCTCACCAAGGTGTGGCCGCACGCCGACTACCCGCTGGTCAAGGTCGGCCGCCTGGTGCTCAACCGGAACCCGGAGAACGTCTTCGCCGACGTCGAGCAGTCCGCGTTCTCGCCGAACAACTTCGTGCCCGGCATCGGCCCGTCCCCGGACAAGATGCTCCAGGGCCGCCTGTTCGCCTACGCCGACGCCCAGCGCTACCGCCTCGGCGTCAACCACACCCTGCTGCCGGTCAACGCGCCGCGCGCCACCGAGGCCAACAACTACGGCCGCGACGGCTTCATGGCCGCCAACAGCGCCGGCCGCGCCAAGAACTACGAGCCCAACTCGTACGACGGCCCGGCCCAGACCGACAACGCGCTCGCCGCGCCGGTCAAGCTGGACGGCCACACCGGCACCTACACCACGCCGGCCCACACCAAGGACGACGACTTCTTCCAGGCCGGCGAGCTCTACCGCCTCATGTCGGCCGGCGAGAAGACCCGCCTGATCGACAACATCGCGGGCTTCCTGGCCCAGGTGACGCGCGACGACATCGTCGAGAAGAACCTGGCCCACTTCCACGCCGCCGACGAGGAGTACGGCGCCCGCCTGGAGGCGGCCGTCGCCAAGCTCCGCGCGGGCGACGAGGGCTGACACGGGCTCCGCCACCTCCGCTCCTCCTCCACCCTCACCGGCCGCCGGGGCCCGCACCCCGGCGGCCGCACGACGGGCCTTCCCCCTGGGCAGTGGGGGAGGGCCCGTCGCGGCGTTTTCCGCCCCCGCGTGCCTCCGTGCGCCGCCCGGTAAATCCGTGAATACGGAGCTGCACGGAATATTCACGGAGAGCAGTTGCCGGAGCCTTCGGGTCGATAGGCTGGAGGACGCCCGCGGTCGCTCCGTGGGGGACATCGGAAGGGGACGACATGTCGACACCAGCCCCGGGTCGTCACGCCGCGCTGGACCAGGGACTGCCCGGTCCGTTCACCTCCCTGCAGCACGCCCTCAGACTGCTGGAAGCCGTCGACCGGCACTCCGACGGCGCCACCCTGGTCGCCCTCGCCCGGGAGACCTCGCTCGGGCTGCCCACCGTGCGCCGGCTCGCGGAGATCCTGGAGATCGAGGGCTACCTCCAGTGCCAGGACGGCGGCTGGGTGCTCGGCGGCACCTTCGCGCTGCTCGGCCAGCACAACCGGGAGCAGCTCGTCCGCGCCCGGCTCAACCGCAAGCTCGCCGAGATCCGCGACGAGCTGGGCGCCGCCGTGTACTTCGGCCGCTACCACGACGGGGAGCTGACGGTCGAGGCGGTCTCCTCGTCCGAGTACGCCCCGCCGGTGCACGAGTGGGTGGACTTCCGGGCCACCGCGCACGCGAGCGCGATCGGCAAGTGCCTGCTCAGCCAGCTCGACTCGGACGGCCGGCGCGACCACCTCTCCCGCCACCCGGTCGCCCGGCTCACCTCCCGCACCGTCACCGACGCCGACCAGCTGATGCACCGTCTGGAGCGGCAGCCGGCCACCGTCCCGGTGCTGGACATCCAGGAGTACGCGCTCGGCACGGTGTGCGCGGCCGTCCCGGTGACGGCGGGCAGCACGGTCGGCTGCCTGGCGATGTCGATGCCGGTGGACAACGTGCACCGGCTCAGGGCGGCGGCCGAACTGCTCGCGGCCCGGGCGGCGCCGGTGATGCTGGCGATGGCGGTCTGAGCGCCGCGGTCCGTTCGACGGAGCCCCACCGGAGAACCGGTGGGGCTCCGCGCGTTTCCCGGGGCGTTCTCCGGCGCACATCACTTATTAGACTCGATGTCGATAAGAGCCGCCGAAACCCTTGTCCCCGTCGCTACCCGCGAGTACGTTTCCCTGAGTCGAGCCGCCGCCCCGAGCCGCCGCCCCCAGGTCAGGAGGGCCCGCCATGCCCCGATCCACCCCCGTTCCCGCCCTCGCCGCCCCTGCGGCCCGCGTGCACGAGAGCCTCGTCCTGGAGCCCCGGGACGTCCGCTTCGACTGGGCCGCCCTCTCGCTGCACTGGATCCCCGACGAGCCGATGGCCACCCACGTCATCAACGTGCTGCACCTGCTGCTGCCCGAGGGGGAGCGCTGGTTCGTCAAGGTGTTCAAGGAGGCGCTGCCGCTGATCCGGGACGAGCAACTGCGCGAGGAGGTGCTCGGGTTCATCGGCCAGGAGGCCATCCATGCGGAGGCGCACCAGGAGGTCCTCGACCACCTCCTCGGGCAGGGGCTCGACCCGCGTCCGTACGTGCGGCAGGTCGCCTGGCTGTTCCGGCGCGTGCTCGGCGACAAGCCCGGCCTGTCGCCCGCCCGGCGGCGCGAGAACATCATCGAGCGGGTCGCGTTCATCGCGGCCATCGAGCACTTCACCGCCTTCCTCGGCAACTGGGTGCTCAACTCGCCCGGCCTGGACCGCGCCAAGGCCGACCCGACGATGCTCGACCTGCTGCGCTGGCACGGCGCCGAGGAGGTCGAACACCGCAGCGTGGCCTACGACCTGATGGTCCACCTCGACCCGGGCTACCTGCGCCGGATCCGCGGGATGGCCGTCTCCGGGCCGCTGCTGGTGCACCTGTGGGTGCGCGGCGCCCGGTTCATGCTCGCCGCCGACCCCACCCTGGACGGGCGGATCAAGCCCACCTGGCGCGAGGCCGGCCGGATCGCCAAGCGCGGGCTGCTGCCCGACCCGGTCAACTCGATCCGCTCGGGCCTGCGCTACCTCAAGCCCGGCTACCACCCGACCCAGGAGGGCTCCTCCAGCCAGGCCCTCGGCTACCTCGCGACCTCCCCGGCCGCCCGCGCCGCGGCGGTGGCGGTGGCGGGGAGCGGGTGACGGGGGTGGCTGACAGGTGACGGCCGACAGATTTCAGATAACAGATAACAGAAAACGTTATCTGTTATCTGAAATCTGAAAGTTGTCAGCCGTCAGCCGTCGGCGGTTGCCCGCCACGAGCCACCAGCCGCCCCCCGCGCGCCCCCGCCCGCCCCGCCCGCACCGACGCCAAGGAGCCCGCCGGATGGACCTGCTCAACCCGCCCCCCGACCTCTACGGCCGCCCCGGCGCCGACGGCTTCATGCGGCGGCTGACCGCCTTCGGCGACCGCTACTCCCCGGCCCTCGGCGGCCCGCTGCTGCGCCGCAACCCCCGCCGCCCGCTCAGCCGGCCCACCCCGCTGCTGCAACTGGTCGTCGCCGCCCGCCGCGAACTCGCCACCGACGTCGTCGAGTTGACGCTGGCCGACCCCTCCGGCGGCCCGCTGCCCGGCTGGCAGCCCGGCGCCCACCTGCGGCTCGCCCTGCCCTCCGGCCGCGAGCGCCACTACTCCCTCAGCGGCGACCCCGCCGACCCCGCCACCTACCGGATCGCCGTCCGCCGGCTCCCCGGAGGCGGCGGAGGGTCCGCCGAGATCCACGACACCCTCCACCGCGGCACCCGCCTCACCGCCCGCCGCCCCCGCAACGGCTTCGCGTTCTGCGCCGAGCCCACCGTCCTCCTCCTCGCCGGCGGCATCGGCATCACCCCCCTCCTCCCCATGGCCCGCGAGGCGCAGCGCCACGGCCTCGACTGGCGGCTCGTCCAGGTCGGCCGCAGTGCCGACACCCTCCCGTACGCGGACGAGCTGCGCGCCCTCGACCCGCGCCGGGTCGTGCTGCGCACCGACGACGAGCACGGCGGCGTCCCGACGGGCGACGAGCTGCTCGCGCACGCCCCGCGCGGCGCGGCCGTCTACTGCTGCGGGCCGGCCCCGATGCTGGCCTCCGTCCAGCGGGCGCTGGACTCCTCCCCGGCCGGGGCCCTGCACTTCGAGCGCTTCGGGGCCGCCCCGATCACCGGCGGCAAGCCCTTCACGGTGCGGCTGGGCGCGGACGGTCCGGCGCTCGACGTGCCGGCCGACCGGTCCGCCCTGGACGTGCTGCGCGAGGCCCGGCCGGACCTCCCGTACTCGTGCCACCAGGGTTTCTGCGGCACCTGCGAGGTCCGCGTGCTGGCCGGCGGCCCCGAGCACCGGGACCGCCGCCTCACCCCCGAGCAGCGGGCCGCCGGCGCCCTGCTGCCCTGCGTCTCCCGGGCCGCCGAGGGCGAGACCCTCGTCCTGGACCTCTAGCCGGACCCCTGACCCCCCAGGCGCCCCCCACGAGCGTGCTCGACCTGCAGAAGGAGCCCCGATGCCCCCGACGGCGAAGCTGCCCCCGACGGCGAAACCGACCCCGTCCTTCCCGTACGACGAGCGCGACCTCGCCCGGTTCCGCGAGACGCAGCAGCTCGCCTACGACTGCGCCGAGGAGGTCGCCGCCTGGATCGAGCCGGGCGTCACCGAGCGGCAGGCCACCGCCGAGCTGCGCCGGCGCCTGGTGGCGGCCGGGGTCCAGGATTTCTTCCACGTCCCGTTCGCGTGGTTCGGCGACCGGACGGCGTTCCGGCACTTCCGCACCCCGCTGCAGTTCTTCGCGGGCAACCGCCGCCTGGAGGAGGGCATGCCGTACGTCCTCGACTGCGCGCCGATCGTCGACGGCTACACGGCGGACATCGGCTACGGCGGCAAGGTCGGGGAGAACCCGGTCTGGGACCGCCTCGCGGCCGACCTGCGGGTCTACCGGGAGCTGATCCTGGCCGAGGTGCGGGCCCGCCGCCCGCTGGACGAGGTGTACGCGGCCGTGGACGCGCAGCTCGCCGAGCACGGCTACGACAACCGCCACCGGGTCTACCCTGGCCGGGTGATCGGCCACCAGGTGACGAGGACGACCGCGCGCGGTCCGGCCGGGGTCACCGTTTTCGGCTTCGGCGTGCGCACCCTGCAGACCCTCGGCCGCGAGCTGGTCTCCGAGCGCCTGCACGGCCGTTCGCCGCTGTGGGCGGACGGCCGCTCGTCGCGGCACGCGCCCACCCCGGGGCTGTGGGCGGTGGAGCCGCACATCGCCTTCCGGGGCGTGGGCATCAAGTTCGAGGAGCTGCTGGTCGTCACCGAGGACGACGCCTACTGGCTCGACGACGACCTGCCGCACGTCCGCCGCTGGACGTCCGGGTCCACGTCCCAGTCCGCGCCCACGTCCGCGCCCGAGCCCACCGCCCTGGAGACCGCCCGATGAGCGAGAGCCCGATGAGCGAGAGCCCGATGAGCGAGAGCCCGAAGACCCGCCGGACCGTCCGCTCCGGCGGCCTGCCGCTCGCCGTCTACGAGCAGGGCGACCCGGACGCCCCCACCGTCCTCCTCGTGCACGGCTACCCCGACACCCACGCCGTCTGGGACGACGTCGCCGACGACCTCGCCCGCGACCACCACGTGGTGCGCTACGACGTCCGCGGCGCCGGCGCTTCCGGCGCCCCCGCGACCCGCGACGGCTACCGCCTGGAGCAGCTCGCCGACGACCTGTTCGCGGTCGCCGACGCGGTCAGCCCCGGGCGCCCGGTGCACGTCGTCGCCCACGACTGGGGCTCGGTCCAGTCCTGGGAGGCCGTCACCTCGCCCGGCGCGGAGGCCCGGATCGCGTCCTACACGACGATGTCCGGGCCCTGCCTCGACCACATGGGGTACTGGCTGCGCCACCGGCTGCGCCGCCCCACCCCGCGCCACCTCGGGCAGCTGCTCCACCAGGGCCTGCACTCCTGGTACATCACCGCGTTCCACCTGCCGTTCCTCGGCCCGGGCGTGTGGCGCCTCGGCCTCGCCCGCGCGTGGCCGCGGGTGCTGCGCGACCTGGAGCACGTCACCCCCCGCCCGGGCCACCCGCAGCCGGGCCTGCGCCGGGACGCGGTGCGCGGCATCGAGCTGTACCGGGCCAACTTCGGCCCCGCGCTGGGCAGTCCGCGCGAGCGGCCGACCGAGGTGCCGGTCCAGCTGGTGACCCTCACCCGGGACCGCTACGTCGGCACCTACCTCTCCGAGGGCCTGGAGCGCTGGGCCCCGAACCTCACCCGACGGACGCTGCGGGCCGGCCACTGGTCGGCGCTGCTGGAGAAGGGAGCGCACGTGGCCGGTATGGTCCGCGAGTTCACGGCGAAGGCGGAGGCGGGCGACGGGCGTCCGGCGAAGGGCGACGGCCCGCTGGTCGTCGTCACCGGCGGCGGCAGCGGCATCGGCCGGGCCACCGCGCTCGCCTTCGCCGAGGACGGCGCCCGGGTGGTGGTGTGCGACCTCGACCTCGCCGCGGCCGAGCGTACCGCCGAACTGGCCTCCCTCATCGGCCCGCAGGCCCACGCCTACCGGGTGGACGTCGCCGACGGCGCCGCGGTGGACGCCTTCGCGAAGGCCGTGGCCGCCGACCACGGCGTGCCCGACGTCGTGGTCAACAACGCGGGCATCGGCCACTCCGGGACGTTCCTGCAGACCACCGAGCAGGAGTGGCGGCGCGTGCTGGACGTCAACCTGTGGGGTGTCATCCACGGCTGCCGCGCCTTCGCGGCCCTGATGGCCGAGCGCGGCGAGGGCGGCCACATCGTCAACGTCTCCTCGGCCGCCGCCTACCTGCCGTCCAAGGCGCTCACCGCGTACGCGACCAGCAAGGCCGCGGTGTTCATGCTCTCCGACTGCCTGCGCGCCGACCTCGCGTCCCACGACATCGGGGTCTCCACGATCTGCCCCGGCATCGTGAACACCAACATCACCCGCACCTCGACCTTCTCCGCCACCACCGCCGACGAGCAGGCCGCCAAGCAGGCCCGCGCCGCCCGGCTCTACGCCCGCCGCGGCTTCCCGCCGGAGAAGGTGGCCGCCGCGATCCTCCAGGCCGTCCGTACGAAGAAGCCCGTCGTCCCCGTCACCCCCGAGGCCAAGGCCGCCCGCCTCCTCAGCCGCCTCAGCCCCGCCCTCCTGCGCCTGGCCGCCCGCCTGAACGTGACCTGAGGCCGGTACGGGTCTGCGACAGTGGGTGCGCACCGCACATCGCGGCCCGATCCTGCCAGTACGGCGGAGGATCGCGGGTGACGGAGGGTTTACGTCCTGCTCGATTCCCGTGTCCGTTCGCGCTCTTGCCTGGCGCGCGCATACGCCACGGCTTTGTCGGCCCAGACGTCGTCTGTAGTCGCAGTCCCGACCGGGCGATGGACGGCAGTGAAGAAGGGTTCGTCCCAGGTGCGCTGCGACCGGGCGGCGAGGTCGGCGGTGCCGGCGGCGGTGTGCTGGTCTGCCATGTGTGCAGGGGGTACCCGCGCAAGCCGTCGTGGTTCGTCCGTACCATGGCGGCCCATGGAGATGACGACTGCCCTGTGGTCCTTCGCCCTCGTCGTGGGGTTGTTGACGCTCACGCCCGGACTGGACACCGCGCTCGTGCTGCGGACGTCCGCGCTGGCGGGGCGGCGGCAGGCGTGGGGGGTCGTGCTCGGGATCCAGACGGGGACGCTGGTCTGGGGGACGCTCACGTCGGCCGGGGTCACGGCGCTGCTGACCGCCTCGCAGGTGGCGTACGAGGTGCTGCGCTGGGGCGGGGCCGCGTACCTGGTGTGGATGGGCGTCGGGATGCTGCGCAGCCGCGGGGTGCAGGCCGCGGAGGAGGAGGCGCCGGTGCGGGGCGGGTTCCGGTACGGGTGGCGGCGGGGTGCGCTGACCAACCTGCTGAACCCGAAGGTCGGGGTCTTCTACGTCGCCGTGCTGCCGCAGTTCATCCCGTCGGGGGCGCCGCACTTCGCCGCCGGGGTGGCTCTGACCTGCGTCCACGTCGTGGAGGGCGGGCTGTGGTCGGCGGTCCTGGTGGGCTTCGCGCAGGTGGTGCGCGGCTGGCTGCGCCGTCCGTCGGCGCGCCGGCTGATGGACCGGGTGACGGGCACGGTGGTGGTGGGGTTCGGGCTGAAGCTCGCGCTGTCCGACTGAGCGGACCGGAGGCACCGCCGACGGTTAACGCCCCAGCCGCGACAGCCCCTCGCGCAGGTCGTCGGGGTTCATGCAGATGTGGGTCTGCACGGTCGCGTTGAACTCCAGCCAGAACGGTTCGCAGATGGACGGCAGGGCGGCCTCGTCCGGGACGTCGACCACGATGATCTGGGCGCGGTGGCCGTTGCGGTTGAAGAAGTAGGCCGCTTCGGGCTTGAGGGCGGCCATGATCCGTTCGAACCTCTCGCCGACCGTGCCGTCGGCGATCAGCTTGTTCGTGGTCGCGGTGTCGATTTCGATGTCCAGCAGGACGCGCATGGCAGGTGCTCCTTGCCCGGGCTCGGGGTGAGTCCGCAACTCCAGCCTCGCGCCGGCCACCAGGGGCCGCAACGTCACCCGCGTGGCGGCCGGTGGGTGGCCGCGGCGGGCGTGGCGGGCTGCACTGGTTGGGCCACTGCCCAGCCGAGAAGGAGCCCGCTATGGCGATCGTTGTGACCTTCGACATCCCCGGTGTGACCCAGGCCCAGTACGACGGGGTGATCAAGGCCCTGACCGGCAGCACCACCGGCTTCAACCTGCCGTCCGACCTGCCCGTCGCGGGCATCGTGTCGCACGTGGCCGGTCCGACGGCGACCGGCTGGCACGTCACCGACGTGTGGGAGAGCCGCGAGGCGTTCGACCGCTTCGCCGAGGTGCTGCGGCCGATCCTCCAGGACGTCGGCATCCCGGCCGATCCGCCGCAGGTCTTCGAGGCCTACCGCGTCGTGCGCTGAGCCGGTCCGTCAGCCGGCGCCCGTCGGCGTCGGCCGGCGAGCCGCCCTCGCCCGTCAGGCGGCGTGCGTGCGCGGTGCCTGGCTGTCCGCGGGTTCCGCCGCCACGTCGTGGTGGATCGGCCCGCTGCCGGCGCTGAGCGGGAGGCAGCTGCCGCCGCGCCGGTGGGCGATGATCTCGGCGGCGACCGAGACGGCGGTCTCCTCGGGGGTGCGGGCGCCGAGGTCGAGGCCGATGGGGGAGCGCAGCCGGGCGATCTCGGCGTCGGTGAGGCCGACCTCGCGCAGCCGGGCGTTGCGGTCGCGGTGGGTGCGGCGGGAGCCCATCGCGCCGACGTAGCCGACGGGCAGCCGCAGGGCGCGCTCCAGCAGGGGGATGTCGAACTTGGCGTCGTGGGTGAGGACGCAGAGCACGGTGCGCCCGTCGATCCGGTCGAGCTGGGAGTCGAGGTAGCGGTGGGGCCAGTCGACGACGACCTCGTCGGCGTCGGGGAAGCGCCGGGCGGTGGCGAAGACGGGCCGGGCGTCGCAGACGGTGACGTGGTAGCCGAGGAAGCGGCCGATCCGCACGACGGCGGCGGCGAAGTCGATGGCGCCGAAGACGATCATCCGCGGCGCGGGCACGTAGGACTCGACGAAGCAGGTCACGGTGCCCTGGTCGTGCTCGTCGCAGGGGCGGCCGTCGAGGCCGAGGACGATCCGGCCGGTGCGTCCGGCGTCGAGCATGGCGCGGGCCTCGGCGACGATGGCCCGCTGGAGCCCGCCGACCGTCGAGGGGGCCGGGGACAGCGCCCCGGTCGCGCCGTCGGCGGTGACGGCGAGCGTCGCGCCGACGAGTCCGCCGGGTCCGGCGATGATCCGGGCGAGCGCGACGGGCGTGCCGGCGGCGATGTGGGCGATGCCGGCGTCGAGGCCGGGGTCGGTCCCGGGCACGACCGGCTGGACGAACACGTCGAGGATCCCGCCGCAGGTCAGGCCGACGGCGAAGGCGTCCTCGTCGCTGTAGCCGAAGCGTTCGAGGACGGGTTCGCCGCTCGCGATGGCGCTCTGGCACAGCTCGTACACGGCGCCCTCGACGCAGCCGCCGGAGACGCTGCCGATCGCCTCGCCGTCCGCGTCGACGGCGAGGGCGGCGCCGGGGTCGCGGGGCGCGCTGCCGGAGACGCCGACGACGGTGGCCACGGCGAAGGAGCGCCCGGACGCGTGCCAGGCCTGCAGCTGGTCGGCGATGTCCTGCATGTCGGGAGGCTCCTTACACGTTTCGACAGTAGCGGGGGCGCCGCCGTACGGGAAACGATCCCGTACGGCGGCGTTGGTGTGCGAGCGGTCACCGTGCCGCAGTTGGCCGCCCGCGCGCCGCGGCTAGTGCACGCCCAGCCAGGACTTGATCGGCGAGAGCGCGAAGTACACGACGAACACGCCGGTGAGGATCCACATCAGGACGCCGGGCTCGCGCCACTTGCCCTGGCCGGCCTTGATGACCGTGTACGAGATGACACCGGCGGCCACACCCGCGGTGATGCTGTAGGTGAACGGCATCAGGACGCAGGTGAGGAAGGCCGGGATGGCGACCTCGCGGTCGGACCAGTCGATGTGCCGGGCCTGGCTGAGCATCATCGAGCCGATGACGACGAGCGCGGCGGAGGCGACCTCGACCGGGACGATGCCGGCCAGCGGGGAGAAGAACAGCATCAGGGCGAACAGGCCGCCGGTGACGGTGGAGGCGAGTCCGGTGCGGGCGCCGTCGCCGACGCCGGTGGCGGACTCGACGAAGACCGTCTGGCCGGAGGCGCCGGCCAGGCCGCCGACCGCGCCGCCGGCGCCGTCGATGAACAGGGCCTTGGACAGGCCCGGCATGCGGCCCTGCTTGTCGGCCAGGCCCGCTTCGGTGCCGACGCCGATGATGGTGGCCATCGCGTCGAAGAAGCCGGCGAGCACGAGGGTGAAGACCGCGACGGAGGCGCTGATCGCCCCCATGCCCTTGCCGCCGAAGGCGCCGAAGAGGTCGACGTGGCCGAAGAGGCTGAAGTCGGGTGCGGCGACCGGGCTGCCGGGCCACACCGGGACGGAGTTCGCCCAGGCCTTGGCCGGCACGTGGGCCAGCTTGTTGACGACGATGGCGACCACGGTGCCGCCGGCGATGCCGATCAGGATCGCGCCGCGCACGTTGCGCGCCATCAGCACGAAGATCGTCAGCAGGGTGAGGCAGAAGATCAGGACGGGCCAGCCGGAGAGCTCGCCGAAGGGGCCCAGCGACAGCGGGGTGGGGCCGCCGGTGTGCACGAAGCCGGCCTTGTAGAGGCCGATGATGGTGACGAACAGGCCGATGCCGATGGTGATCGCGTGCTTGAGCGGCAGGGGTATGCCGTTCATGATCTTCTCGCGCAGGCCGGAGACGACCAGCAGGACGATCAGCAGGCCGTAGATCACGCACAGGCCCATGGCCTGCGGCCACGTGGTGTGCGGGACGACCAGGGCGGAGACCGCGCCGGAGACGGAGAGGCCGGCGGCGAGGGCCAGCGGCACGTTGCCGACCACGCCCATGAGGATCGTGGTGACGGCGGCCGCGAGGGCCGTCGCGGTGGTCAGCGCCGCGTGGTCGAGCTTCACGCCGGTGACGTCCGCGCCGCTCAGGATGAGCGGGTTGAGCAGGATGATGTACGCCATCGCCATGAAGGTGGTGAGACCACCGCGTAGTTCGTTGGCGAGCGTCGATCCCCGGGCCGAGATCTTGAAGTACGCGTCGAGCGCGCTGTTCGGCCGTGCTGCCGGGACCGACGTGGGGGTGTCGTCCTCGGCGGGTCTGTCTTCGGTGGTGCCGGGTTCCGTGGGGATCCGGGTCATGTCCACTCCCAAGGTTCAAAGGGGGTTGGGGTGGGCGAGCCGACCTGACTGCCAGGCAACGAATCCGGCGCAGGGGGACTAATCGACTCACTGGGCGCACTCTGTGGCTGTGCCGGCGGTGCGTAGGTGGTGCGCACCGCTGCAGAACCCCGGCGTGGGAGAGGCAGCGGGACAGTGCGTTCGCGTATCGGCTTGTGGTGCATGGGAGTCGCCTCAACTGCGAGGTGGGGGTTGGTGCTGGTGGTGCCGGGTGGTGCTGCCCCGGGGCGGCGGGGAAGACGGTCGCCGCCCCGGGGACGTCCGGTGAACGGCCGGGGTCAGCCGGGCTGTTCGGTGGTCAGGTGCTCGGGGCGGACCGGGATCCGCTTGAGCGCGAGGCCGGTGGCGTTGCGGATGGCCGCCACGATCGACGGGGTGGCCGAGACGGTCGGGGCCTCGCCGACGCCGCGCAGCCCGTAGGGGGCGTTGGGGTCGGGCAGTTCGAGGATCTCGACCGGGATCGGCGGGGTGTCGAGGATGGTGGGGATCAGGTAGTCCGTGAAGGAGGCGTTGCGCACCTTCCCGTCCCGGACGATGATCTCCTCCATGACGGCGAGGCCGAGCGCCTGGGTGCAGCCGCCCTGGATCTGGCCGACCACGGAGAGCGGGTTGAGCGCCTTGCCGACGTCCTGGACGGCGGTCAGCTCGACCACCTTGACCAGGCCGAGCTCGACGTCGACGTCGACGACCGCGCGGTTGGCGCAGAAGGTGTACTGGACGTGGCCGAAGCCCTGTCCGGTCTCCTTGTCGAACGCCTGGGTCGGGCGGTGGTGGTGCTCGCGGGTGAGGTCGATGGCCTCGTCGCCGAGCAGGTCGACCATGGAGACCAGCGGGCCCGCGCCCTCGGAGACGACCTTGCCGCCGACGAGGGTGATGTCGTCGTGCAGCCAGCCGTAGCGGCGGCGGCCCTTGTCGATCAGCGCGCGCTTGACCGCCTCGGCGGCGAGCTTGACGGCGCCGCCGGTCATGTAGGTCTGGCGCGACGCGGAGGTCGAACCGGCCGACCCCACCTCGGTGTTGGCCGGGTGGATGGTGACGAGCTCGACGCCGAGCTCGGTGCGGGCGATCTGGGCGTGCACGGTGACGCCGCCCTGGCCGACCTCCGCCATCGCGGTGTGCACCATGGCGACCGGCTCGCCGCCGATCACCTCCAGGCGCACCCGGGCGGTGGAGTAGTCGTCGAAGCCCTCGGAGAAGCCGACGTTCTTGATGCCGACGGAGTAGCCGACGCCGCGCACGATGCCCTCGCCGTGCGAGGTGTTGGACAGCGCGCCGGGCAGCTGGCGCACGTCCAGGTGGGCGGTGTCCAGCGGCGGGGGCAGCGGCATGTCCTTGACCCGCTGGAGCAGGTCGGCCACCGGGGCCGGCGAGTCGATCTGCTGGCCGGTGGGCATGAAGTCGCCCTCGGCCATGGCGTTGAGCTGGCGGAACTCGACCGGGTCCATGCCCAGTTCGGCGGCGATCCGGTCCATCTGCGTCTCGTAGCCGAACGCGGCCTGCACCGCGCCGAAGCCGCGCATCGCCCCGCAGGACGGGTTGTTGCTGTAGAGCGCGATGGCGTGCATCTTGACGTTCGGGATCACGTACGGGCCGTGGCCGAGCGAGGCCGCGTTGCCGACGACGGCGGGGGAGGCGGAGGCGTAGGCGCCGCCGTCCAGCACGATCCGGCAGTCGGCGAAGACGAGCTTGCCGTCGCGGGTGACACCGTGCTCGTAGTGCATCTTCGCCGGGTGGCGGTGCACGTGGCCGTAGAAGGACTCGTCGCGAGCGTAGACGATCTTGACGGGCTTGCCGGTGTGCTGCGCCAGCAGGCACGCGTGGATCTGCATCGAGATGTCCTCGCGGCCGCCGAAGGCGCCGCCGACACCGGCGAGGGTGAGCCGGACCTTCTCCTCGGGCAGGTCCAGCACCGGGGCCATCTGCTCGCGGTCGACGTGCAGCCACTGGGTGGCGATGTACAGGTCGATGCCGCCGTCCTCGGCGGGCACGGCGAGGCCGGACTCCGGGCCGAGGAAGGCCTGGTCCTGCATGCCGACCTCGTAGTCGCCGCTGACGATGACGTCCGCGAGCGCGCGGACCTCGTCGGTGACGCCGAGGCCGGAGACCAGCTTCTGCTCGTGGCAGATGTTGCCGTAGCCGTGCGACTTGAACTCGTGCGGCTCGTGCACGTAGCCGTGGGTCTCCGGGTCCAGGCACTGCTCCTCGGTGACGATCGGGGTGAGCACCTCGTACTCGACCTTGATCTTCTTCACCGCGCGGCGGGCCGTCTCCGGGTGGTCGGCCGCGACCAGCGCGATCGCCTCGCCGTGGTAGCGGACCTTGTCGATCGCGAGGGCCGGCTGGTCCTGGATCTCCAGGCCGTAGAACTTCGAGCCCGGGATGTCCTGGTGGGTGAGGACGGCGTACACGCCGGGCACCTTGAGCGCCTCGGAGATGTCGACGCTGAGGATGTTGGCCCGGGGGTGCGGCGAGCGCAGCGCCATACCCCACAGCATGTCCTCGTGCCACATGTCGGACGAGTAGGCGAACTCGCCCTTGACCTTCAGGTTGCCGTCCGGGCGCAGCGGCGAGCCGCCGATGCCGTCCTTGGACGCCTGGTCGATGTTCTGGAGGTTCTTCTGCCCCTGGATCGTGCGCGTGCTCATTCCGCAGTCCCCTTACCGGCGCACTTGCGGGCGGAGGCGAGCCGCACCGCGTCCATGATCTTCTCGTAGCCGGTGCAACGGCACAGGTTGCCCGACAGCGCCTCGCGGATGTCGTTGTCGCTGGGCTGCTCGTCGCGCTCCAGCAGGGCGTCGGTCTGCACCAGCAGGCCGGGGGTGCAGAAGCCGCACTGGACGGCGCCGGCGTCGATGAACGCCTGCTGGACGAGGCCGAGCTCGCCGTTCTCGTCGGCCAGGCCCTCGACCGTGCGGACCTCGCGGTCCTGCACCTGGCCGGCCGCGACCAGGCAGGAGCAGACCGGCACGCCGTCGAGGTAGACGGTGCAGGAGCCGCACTCGCCCTGCTCGCAGGCGTTCTTGGAGCCGGGCAGGCCGACCCGCTCGCGCAGCACGTACAGGAGGCTCTCGCCCTCCCACACGTCGTCGGCCTCGACCGGCTTGCCGTTGGCGGTGAAAGTGACCCTCATGCCGCGCTCCTGATCTGCTTGCTGTAGTCGTTCCAACACCAGGTGAGGGTGCGGCGGGCCATCACGGCCAGGGAGTGGCGCCGGTACTCGGCGGTGCCCCGGACGTCGTCGATGGGGGAGGCCGCGGCCTTCACCAGCTCGCCGAAGCGCTGGATCACCTCGGTGCCCAGCAGGCCGCCGGACTCCCAGAGGCCGCGCTCGGCGAGGACGCCCTGGAGGTACTCCTCGGCCTCGACGGCGCGGCGCGGAGTGGGGGCGGCCGAGCCGATGCCGGTGCCGACGGTGCCGGTCCTGGGGTGCAGGGCGAAGCCGAAGGCGCACACCGCGATGACCATCGCGTTGCGGGTGCCGATCTTCGAGAACTGCTGGGGGCCGTCGGCGACCGGGATGTGCACGGCCCGGATCAGCTCGTCGGCCGCCAGGCTGTTGCGCTTCACGCCGACGTAGAACTCGTCGATCGGGATCATCCGGGTGCCGCGCACGGAGGCCGCTTCGACGAACACGTCCCGCCCGGCCGCCAGCAGCGCGGGGTGCGCGTCACCGGCCGGGGAGGCGCCGCCGAGGTTGCCCCCGACACCGCCCCGGTTGCGGATCTGCGGCGAGCCGACGGTGTGGGCCGCCAGCGCGAGGCCGGGCAGCGGACCGGACAGCTCGTCGATGATCCGGGCGTAGGGGACCGAGGCGCCGAGCCGCACGACGTTGCCGTCGTTGGACCATTCGGTGAGCTCGGTGATGCGGTTCAGGTCGAGAATCGCGGATGGCCGGTGCACGTCGAAGTTCATCTCGACCATGACGTCCGTACCGCCCGAGATGGGCAGCGCGGTCGGGTACTCAGCCTTCGCCGCGAGTGCCTCGTCCCAGGTAGCGGGCCGAAGGAACTCCATGCGGGTGTCTCCTCAAGTCGTCGCCGGCCGGACGGGTGGGCTGGGTGCCCGGAACCCGGTGTTCGGGACCTGCCCACCGTGTCGTCGCCTCGGCGTCGGATCCCGGTCACCGGGCTGTGTCCGGCGGCGTGTGGCCAGTGAACCGCTGTGACGGGGCCCACTGGCAGTCACCGATGGCATGAAGCCCCGGCTGTGGTCCCGCCCGGCATCCTGTACGTTCCTCTAAGGAGGACAACGTCGCAGTCCAGCTAATCACCAGGCGCTACCTACGACCGTAATCCGGCCGTGATTCGGGAGCTACGGGCCCGTGACCCGCCGTCCCGGACGGACGTAACGCCAAGCACGGATGTTCGGGCACACTGTCACCCCCGGCAGCGCGTTCGGGCCCCTCACCCCCACCGATCCAGCCCGTTAGGAGTCTGCGGATGCGTGTCCGTGACCTGCTCGCCCCCGGCGCCCCGCGACTGCGCCTGCTCGCGGCCGAGGACGAGCTGGACCGGCAGGTCAGCGGTGTCATGACCACGGACCTGCACGACCCCGGGCGCTACCTGCACGGCGGCGAGCTGGTGCTCACCGGCATGCTCTGGCGCACCGGCCCGGCCGACTCGGAGCGCTTCGTGCGCACCATCGCGGCCGGCGGGGCCGTCGCCCTCGCGGCCGGCGAGGCCGAGGTCGGCCCGGTGCCCGAGGACCTCGTCGACGCCTGTCGCCGGCACCGGATGCCCCTGCTCGCCGTCCCCGACGACATCGCCTTCGGAACGGTCACCGAGTTCGTCGGCCGGCAGGTCTCCGCCGACCGCGCCGCCGACCTCGCCGCCCTCGTCGACCGCCACCGGCTGCTCGTCTCGGCGGCCGGCGGCGGCGGCCTGGACGCCGTCCTGGACCTGCTCGGCGGCGACCTCGACCTCGACTGCTGGGTGCTCACCCCGACCGGCGCCGTGATCGCCGGGCCCGCCGACCGGCTGTCCGCCGAGGACCGCGACCAGCTGGTGCGCGCCCACCTCGCCGCCCAGCGCCAGCGCCGCCGCCCCCCGCACCGGGCCCGCCTCGCCACCGGCGCGTACTCGCTGCTGCCCGCCCCGGCCACCGCCGACGCCGAGCACGAGGCGCCGCTCGCCGACTGGGTGCTCGCCGTGGCCGGCGACGTCACCGAATGGACCACCAAGCGCCAGCAGCTCGCCGAGAACCTCGCCCGCCTCGTCGCCGCCGAGCGCCAGCGCCGCGACGAGGGCCGCCGGCTGCGCCGCCGCCTGGCCGACGAACTGCTCGACCGGCTGCGCCGCGACGCCGACCCGGCCGAGATCAGCCGCACCCTGTACGCCTCCTCGGCGATGGCCGCCCGGTACGAGAACGCCGAGCCCAAGCCGCAGGCCCCGGAGGGCTCCTGGCTGGTGCTCAGCGCCGACGGCACCGGCCTGCCCGAGGGCATGGTGCGGGCCGTCCTGGAGGAGGCGCTCGGCGGCACCACCGACCGCGCGCTGGTCGCCGGGGCCGGCACCGGCGCGGTCGTCGTGATGCCCGTGCTGGAGGCCGCCGTGCCCGCCGACACGCTGCGCGAACTGCTCGCCCCGCTGGAGGCCGGCCTCGGCTCCGAGGGCCGCATCACCCTCGGCGTCTCCGCCCCCGCCTCCGAGGCCGGCGGCCTGCGCGGCGCCCTGGAGGAGGCCCGGCACGCCCGCCGGATCGCCGCCGCCCGGGTCGGCCGGGTGTGCGTGGCCGGCCCCGAGGAGCTCGCCTCGCACGTGCTCCTGCTGGCCGCCGTCCCCGACGAGGTGCGCCGCGCGTTCCGCAGCCGCCTGCTGGACAAGGTGATCGGCTACGACATCGAGCACCAGGCGGACCTCGTGCGCACCCTGGAGGCGTTCCTGCGCTCGGACGGCTCCTGGACGCGCTGCGCCGGGCAGCTGCACGTCCACGTCAACACGCTGCGCTACCGGATCGGCCGCATCGAGGAGCTGACGGGCCGGGACCTCTCGCGCCTGGAGGACCGGGTGGACTTCTACCTGGCCCTCGAACTGGCCTGACACCCGGACGACATGACGAAGGGGCCCGCCGCGTACGTTCGCGGTGGGCCCCTTCGTCGTTCGGGTGATCGTTACTGCGCGGGGATGATCCCGGTCAGCCACTCGAAGACGTTCGGCACCATGCGCTTCCACAGGTCGGTGGTGTGCGGGCCGGTGGTCTCCTGCACCTGGATGGTGGTGGGGGCCTTGGCCGCGGCGGCCAGCGCCTGGGCGTCCTCGAAGCCGTCGCCCTTGGCGCCGCTGATGAAGAGCGAGACCTTCGGCGGGGTCTGGGCGGTCTTCAGGATGTTGACCGGGTTGTTGGCCTCGCGCAGCTGCGGGTTCTTGCCGACCAGCGAGTCCGACTCCTGGGCCGGGTCGTTGTAGCCGGAGAGGCTGATGCCGGCCCGGTAGCGGTTCGGGTGCGCGAGCGAGAGCTTGGCGGCGCAGTGCGCGCCGGCCGAGTAGCCGGCGATCGCCCAGCGATCGGGGGAGGGGTCGGCCCGGAAGTTGTCCATGATCATCTGCGGCACGTCCCGGGTGACCCACGCGTCGGCGTTGACCTTGCCGGGGATGTCGGTGCAGCCGGCGTCCTGGTGGTTGCCGAGGAGCAGGGTGCGCGGCGAGACCAGGATGAACGGGGCGACCTTGCCCTGCTGCATGAGCGGCTTGAGCTGCTCGGACACCTTGAGGGTGCCGTACCAGGTGGAGGACGAGCCCGGGTAGCCCGGGATCAGCTCGACGACCGGGAACTTCTTGTCCTTGTAGGCCGGGTCGTCGTACTGCGGCGGCGTCCAGACCAGCACCTCGCCGTCGACGCCGGACACCTGGCCCTTGAGCTCGGTCTTCTTGACGTCGCCGGGCACCGCCGGGTCGTTCACGCCGCCGAACTGCTGGAGCACCTTCGCCGGGGGCTTGGCGTCCCCGCCCGACTTGGCCGCGCCGGCCGCGTCGTCCTTCGGCACGGCGGGCACCGCGCGGACGTGGTCGCCGGTGCCGAGCAGGTCGTCCCAGCTGCCGTAGATCAGGTTCGCGTTGTTCACCATCACGAAGACCGTCAGCACGGCCGTGATCTGGCAGAACACGATCATGACCAGCCGCGAGAGCACCTTGACCGGTTCGGGTCCGCGCACCTTGCCCCAGAAGAACAGCGCGACCGCGATCGACACCGGCACGAGGACGACCGTGAGGATGAAGAAGGGCGTACCTGTCAGTTGCATCAGTTCTCGTTATCCGGATCGCAAGCCGCTCGGGCCCCACTCGCCCGCGCGCACTCCAATGGCAAGGGACGGCGTTGAACCCGGGATCGGTTGCCGTCCGAATCTGTGCGGAACCTGAGAGGAACATCACGTTTCTGTGATGTTCCGCTTTCGGATCGGCGTCTAGTCTGCCACCCGGACGGCCGTCCGCCGGACGAGGTGTCCAGCCGACGCTCAGGAAGGTGCCCCGAGGCACCTTACCGTCCGCCCCGCCCCGGCCGCCGGGCGAGGCGGTGCGAGCCCGTACCGCGGTTACGGAGAGAATCGTGGGATGAGCACAACCCGCTTTCGCCCGTCCCGCCGGTTCCGGCCCGTCCTCGCCGTCCTCGCGGTCGCGGTCGCCGTGGCCGGCTGCAGCAGTACCGGAGGCAGACGCGCCGAGGAGGCCCGCGCCAAGGCCGCGGCCGCCGGCGGCAGCGCCGTCACCACCCCGCGGTGGAAGGTCGCCATGGTGACCCACGCCGGGCCCGGCGACGCCTTCTGGGACAGCGTGCGCAAGGGCGCCGAGCAGGCCGCCGCCAAGGACAACATCACTTTCCTGTACTCCAACGACGCGCAGACCCAGAACCAGGTCCAGCTCGTCCAGGCCGCCATCGACCAGAAGGTCGACGGCCTGCTCGTCACCCTCGCCAAGGGCGACGCCATGGCCGCCGTCCTCGCCAAGGCCAAGGCCGCCGGCATCCCGGTGATCACGATCAACTCCGGCCAGGAGTACTCCGCGAAGTTCGGCGCGCTCACCCACATCGGCCAGGACGAGACGACGGCCGGCCAGGCCGCCGGCGCCGAGCTCGCCTCCCGCGGCCGCAAGTCCGTCCTGTGCGTCATCCACGAGCAGGGCAACGTCGGCCAGGAGCAGCGCTGCTCCGGCGCCCAGTCCGGCTCCGCGCTGCCCGGCGCCTCCTTCCAGGTGCTCTACGTCGACGGCGTCAACATGCCCGACGCCCGGGCCGCGATCTCCGCCAAGCTCCAGGCCGACCCGGCCATCGACACCGTGCTCACCCTCTCCGGTCCGATGGCCGCCACCGGCCTCCAGGCCGTCCAGGACGCCCGCCGCCAGGTCGAGCTCGACACCTTCGACCTCGGCACCCAGGTCGTCGCCGGGCTGAAGTCCGGCAGCGTCGGCTTCGCCGTCGACCAGCAGCCCTACCTCCAGGGCTACGAGGGCGTCGACCTGCTGTGGCTGTACAAGTCCAACCTGGACATGCTCGGCGGCGGCAAGCCGGTCGCGACCGGCCCGCAGATCCTCACGAAGAACGACGCGGACGCGCTCGCCGAGTACGTCGCGAGGGGGACCCGTTGAGCAGCCCGTCCGGCCCTCCGTCCGGCCCTCCGTCGAGCTTCTCGCCGAGTGCGGCGGACTTCCTCGTCCAGGACCGTCCGGCGGCCCTGCGGCGCCTCCTGGCGCGCCCCGAGCTCGGGGCGCTGATCGCCGCCGGCGCCGTCTTCCTGGTCTTCGCGGCCGCCGCCGAACCCTTTCTGCGGGTCGCCTCGCTGGGCACCGTGCTCTACGCCGCGTCCACCATCGGGATCATGGCGGTGCCGGTCTCCCTGCTGATGATCGGCGGCGAGTTCGACCTGTCGGCCGGCGTGCTGGTCACCACCGCCGCGCTGACCTCGTCGATGGTCTCCTACCAGTTCACCGCCGTCACCTGGGTCGGCGTCGTCGTCTCGCTCGCCGCCGCGCTCGCGGTCGGCTGGTTCAACGGCTGGATGCTCGGGCGCACCAAGCTGCCCAGCTTCATCGTCACGCTCGGCACCTTCCTGATGCTGACCGGCGCCAACCTCGGTGTCACCAAGCTCGTCTCCGGCACCGTGTCGACCAAGCCGATCTCCGACATGCAGGGCTTCGCCTCCTGCCGCTGGCTGTTCGCCTCCGAGGTCACCGTCGGCGGGCTGACGGTCAAGGCCACCGTGTGGTGGTGGCTCGGCATGCTCGCCGTCGGCAGCTGGGTGCTGCTGCGCACCCGCTTCGGCAACTGGATCTTCGCCGTCGGCGGCGACGCGGCCGCGGCCCGAGCGGTCGGCGTGCCCGTCGCCCGGACGAAGACCGTGCTCTACCTCGGCGTCGGCTTCGGCGCCTGGGTGCTCGGCCAGCACCTGCTGTTCTCCTTCGACACCGTCCAGTCCGGCGAGGGCGTCGGCAACGAGCTGATCTACATCGTCGCGGCCGTCATCGGCGGCTGTCTGATCACCGGCGGCTACGGCTCGGTGGCCGGCTCCGCGCTCGGCGCGCTGATCTTCGGCATGGCCAGCAAGGGGATCGTGTACGCGCAGTGGAACCCGGACTGGTTCAAGTTCTTCCTGGGCGCGATGCTGTTGCTCGCCGCCCTGCTGAACGCGTTCGTCAAGCGCCGGGCCGAGCGGGGGCCGCGATGACTGCCGGGATTCCTTCCGAGGGCGAACTGCTCGCGCTCGACGGCGTGGGCAAGAGCTACGGCACCGTCCGGGCGCTGCAGGACGTCTCGCTGACCCTGCGGGCCGGCGAGATCAGCTGCGTGCTCGGCGACAACGGCGCGGGCAAGTCCACCCTGATCAAGATCATCGCGGGGCTGCACCGGCACGACGAGGGCGTCTACACCGTCGGCGGCGAGGAGGTCCGGTTCGACTCCCCGCGCCAGGCCCTCGACCGCGGCATCGCCACCGTCTACCAGGACCTGGCCGTCGTCCCCCTGATGCCCGTGTGGCGCAACTTCTTTCTCGGCTCCGAGCGCGGCCTGCGCCGCTGGGGCGGCCTGCGCCTCGACGCCGACGGCATGCGCGCCACCACCCGCGAGGCGCTCGCCCGGATGGGCATCGACCTGCACGACGTCGACCGCCCGATCGGCACCCTGTCCGGCGGCCAGCGCCAGTGCGTGGCCATCGCCCGCGCCGTCCACTTCGGCGCCAAGGTGCTCATCCTGGACGAGCCCACCGCCGCCCTGGGCGTCAAGCAGTCGGGCGTCGTGCTCAAGTACGTCACCGCGGCGCGCGACGCCGGGCTCGGGGTCGTCCTGATCACGCACAACCCGCACCACGCGTACCTGGTCGGCGACCACTTCACCCTGCTCAAGCGAGGCCGGATGGCCGGCAGCCACCCGCGCGACGCGATCGGGCTCGAACAGCTCACCACCGAGATGGCCGGGGGCTCCGACCTCGCCGAGCTCTCCCACGAGCTGGCGCGGCCGAACGCGGGCGGCGGCCCGCGCGGCGCGTCCGGCCCTGACGACACCCGTACCGACATCACCGGTTCCGACACCACCGGTTCCGACGCCCCCCGTTCCGAGACCACCCGTTCCGACACCCGTTCCGACACCCGTGAGGAGCGTCCGAAGCCGTGAACAGCCCCCAAGGCAGCACCCGGCCGGCCGTCCTGCCCACCCTGCTCGGCCTCGGCCCGCGCGCCGAACGCCGCCGCCGCGCCCTGCCCGCCGGGATACTGCGGCTGCCCACCATCGGCATCGACATCGGCGGCACCAAGGTCGTCGCGGGCGTCGTGGACGGCGAGGGCAAGGTGCTGGAGAAGCTGCGCACCGACACCCCGCACAAGAGCAAGAGCCCCAAGGTCGTCGAGGACGTGATCGTCGAACTGGTGCTGGAGCTCGCCGACCGGCACGACGTCCACGCCGTCGGCATCGGCGCGGCCGGCTGGGTGGACGCCGACCGCTCCAAGGTGCTCTTCGCCCCCCACCTCAACTGGCGCAACGAGCCGCTCCAGCAGGCGCTCAGCGAGCGGCTGCGGTTCCCGGTGATCGTCGAGAACGATGCCAACGCGGCGGCCTGGGCCGAGTGGCGCTTCGGTGCCGGGCGCGGCGAGGACCACATGGTGATGCTCACGCTGGGCACCGGCATCGGCGGGGCCGTCGTGCGCGACGGCTACGTCGACCGCGGCAAGTACGGGCTCGCGGGCGAGTTCGGGCACATGCAGGTGGTGCCCGGCGGCCACCGCTGCCCGTGCGGCAACCGGGGCTGCTGGGAGCAGTACTCCTCCGGCAACGCGCTGGTGCGCGACGCGCGCGAGCTGATCGCCGAGGAGTCGCCGGTGGTGCAGCCGCTGCTGGCCCTCGCGGGCGGGACCGTCGAGGGCATCACCGGCCCGCTGGTCACCGAGGCCGCGCAGGCCGGCGACCCGACGGCGACCGAGTTGCTCTACGAGGTCGGCACCTGGCTGGGCGTCGGCATCGCCAACCTGGCCGCGGCCCTCGACCCGGGCCGGTTCGTCATCGGCGGCGGCGTCTCCGAGGCGGGCGACCTCCTGCTCGGCCCCGCCCGGGACACCTTCCGGCGCACCCTCACCGGCCGGGGCTTCCGCCCCGAGGCCGTCATCGTCCACGCGGCCCTCGGCAACGAGGCGGGCCTGGTCGGCGCCGCCGACCTCGCCCGCCAGGTCGCCCGCCGCTTCCGCACGATCAAGCGCCGCCGGGTCGAGCGCAGCGCGCTGTAGGGCGGGCGGGGGGGGCGGCGAACAACTTTCAGCGAACAGATAACAGATGACAGATTTCGTTTTCTGTTATCTGTTCGCTGTTGGTTGTCGGCCGTCCCCCCGCCCGCGGGTTCCCGAAGGGTCAGCCCTCGGCCTTCCAGCGGTCCCGGTCGTCAGAGGCCGGGGTCGGGGCCGGTCACCGCACTTCGCCGCCGCCGTGTGGTTGTCGGGATCACACCTCCTGTGAAACAACGGAGTTGACGCCGACTCAGGAGGAATGGGATGAGGGCTCTGACCCGGCTCGCGCCACCGTTGTTGCTCGCGAGTGCTCTGGTGTGGTCCGCCGCCGGGCCGGCCGGGGCGGTGGCGCCGCCGGCCCACGTGCCGGAGGCGGTCGGGTGGGGCGGGGCCGTGTCCACGGTGTCCGCGGAGGCCACCGCCGCCGGGATCGAGGTGCTGCGCAAGGGCGGGAACGCGGTGGACGCGGCCGTCGCCGCCGCCGCGGCCCTCGGCGTCACCGAGCCGTACTCGTCGGGGATCGGCGGCGGCGGGTACTTCGTCTACTACGACCACGCCACCGGCCGCGTGCACACCATCGACGGCCGCGAGACCGCCGGCCGCACCGCCGACACCGGGCTCTTCCTGGAGGGCGGAAAGCCGCTCGCCTTCCCCGACGCCGTCACCAGCGGCCTGTCGGTCGGCGTCCCCGGCACCGCGGCCACCTGGGACGACGCGCTACGGCAGTGGGGCTCGCGCTCGCTCGCCGAGAACCTGCGGCCCGCCGAGCGGATCGCCGACGACGGCTTCGTCGTCAACGCCACCTTCCGCGGCATGACCGAGGACAACTACAGCCGCTTCAAGGACTTCCCGGCGACGGCCGGGCTGTTCCTGCCCGGCGGCAAGCTCCCCGAGGTCGGCTCCGTCCTGCGCAACCCCGATCTCGCCGCCACCTACCGGCAGTTGGGCAAGGACGGCACCAAGGCGTTCTACCAGGGCGACATCGGCCGGGACGTCGTCAACACCCTCCAGCACCCGCCGGTCGACCCCGCCTCCGGGCGCAACGCCCGACCCGGCAAGGTCGACGCCGCCGACCTCGCCTCCTACGCGGTCCGCCGCCAGGCCCCGACACACGTCGCCTACCGGGACTACGACGTCTACTCGATCGCCCCGTCCAGCTCCGGCGGCACCACCGTCGGCGAGGCCCTCGGCATCCTGGAGAACGGCGACGTCTCCGGCTACAGCGGCACGCAGTACTACCACCACTTCCTGGAGGCCTCCCGGATCGCCTTCGCCGACCGCAACCGCTGGCTCGGCGACCCGCGCTTCTCGGAGGTGCCGACGAAGGAACTGCTCTCGCCCGACTACGCCGCCTCCCGGGCCTGCCTGATCAGTCCGGACAAGGCCCTGACCAGCCCGCTCGCCCCCGGTGACCCGTACGACCCGGCCGATTGCGCGGACGGCGGCCAGGCCGCCCCCGAGCCGTACGAGGGCCAGAACACCACGCACCTCACCGTGGCCGACCGCTGGGGCAACGTCGTCGCGTACACCCTGTCCATCGAGCAGACCGGCGGCAGCGGCATCACCGTCCCCGGCCGCGGCTTCCTGCTCAACAACGAGCTGACCGACTTCGACTTCGCCCCGCTCGCGGCCGGCGTGCCCGACCCCAACCTGCCCGGGCCCGGCAAGCGGCCGCGCTCGTCGATGTCGCCGACCGTCGTGCTGCGCGACGGCGAGCCGCTGCTCGCCACCGGCAGCCCCGGCGGCGCGACCATCATCACCACCACCCTCCAGGTGCTCCTCGGCCGCCTCGACCGCGGCCTGAGCCTGGAGCAGGCCATCGCCGCGCCGCGCGCCAGCCAGCGCAACACCGCCACCACCCAGGCCGAGCCGGGCTTCCTCGCGCTGCCCGAGCGGTCCGGGCTGGAGGCGCTCGGGCAGCGCTTCAGCCCGGTGGACGAGATCGGGGCCGCGACCGGCGTCGAGCGGCTGCCGGACGGCCGCTGGGTGGCCGCGGCCGAACCCGTGCGGCGCGGCGGCGGCGCGGCCGCCGTGGTCCGGCCCGCGGGCTGAGATGCGGACCGGAGCCTGCCGGGATTGTCGGTAGCGGGCGGTATGTTCGGGGTGGGCGCTCCCAGCGGGCGCCCGCCCCGTCCGCCGTCCGTACGACCCGGGAAGGCCGCCCGCCGTGACCGTCCGCATCGCCACCTGGAACATCAACTCCGTCACCGCGCGGCTGCCCAAGCTCCTGGAGTGGCTGGAGAGCGCCAAGCCCGACGTGCTCTGCCTCCAGGAGCTCAAGTGCGCGGCCGACGCCTTCCCCTACGAGGACGTCCGCGCGCTCGGCTACGAGACGGCCGCCCACGGCAACGGCCGGTGGAACGGCGTCGCGATCGTCTCCCGGCTCGGCCTCGACGACGTCGTGCGCGACCTGCCCGGCCAGCCCGGCTACCTCGCCGACGACGCCCTGCTGCCCGACGTCGAGCCCCGCGCCATCGCCGCCACCTGCGGCCCCGTCCGGGTCTGGTCCGTCTACGTGCCCAACGGCCGCGAGGTCGACCACGCCCACTACCGCTACAAGCTGGAGTGGCTGGAGGCCCTGCGCAAGGCCTCCGCCGACGACGCGGCCGGGCCGCGCCCCTTCGCCGTCCTCGGGGACTTCAACATCGCCCCCACCGACGACGACGTCTTCGACGTGGCCGCCTTCGAGGGCCTCACCCACGTCACCCCGGCCGAGCGGGCCGCGCTGGAGGCCCTCGGCGAGGTCGGCCTGCACGACGTCGTGCCCCGCCCGCTCAAGTACGACCACCCCTACACCTACTGGGACTACCGCCAGCTGGCGTTCCCGAAGAACCGGGGCATGCGCATCGACCTCACCTACGCCAACGGGCCCTTCGCCGACGCCGTCACCGACAGTTACGTCGACCGCGAGGCGCGCAAGGGCAAGGGCACCTCGGACCACGCCCCGGTGGTCGTCGACCTGGATCTCTGAGTCACGCACAGCTACCGCGTCACGTACAGCTGCCGTGTCACGCACAGCTACCGCCCGTAACCCGAACGGTCCTGCGCGGTGGCCGGGCGCCGAAGGGGTGCCTACCGTCGGTGAGTGACTGGGTGCGGTTGTTCGACCACGTGGACATGGGAGTCCCCGGCCGCGCCCGAGAATCCCGGAGGTTCCGGCATGCGCCCCACGCGTACGGCCGCCGCCGCCCTGATCGGCGCGACGGTACTGACCGGTCTGACGGCCCCCCTCGCGATCGCCAGGGACGGTGCGGCCTCGGTCAGCCCGTCCCAGGCCGCACCGGGCCAGACCGTGACGGTCACGGTCTCCTGCGAGAAGTCGGACAAACCCGACGCGAAGACCATCACCGCCCACTCGGCGGCCTTCGAGGGCGGCCCGGCCACCCTCACCCTGGGCCCGGACGGCAAGCACAGCGGCTCCGCGCGCCTGGCCGGCCAGCACGGCGGGGACAGCAAGGTCGACGGCACCTGCCCCGACGGCGGTGCCTTCTCCACGTCCGTCACGGTCACCACCGTCACGGGCCCGGACCAGGGCACCGACAAAGGCCCCGACAAAGGCCTGGGCGACTGGGGCAAGGCGGCCGGGGAGTGGGCCGGTTCGCTCGGTCAGTCCGGTGCCGGGAGCCAGCAGGTCGCCCCGCACGGCTCCGTCCACACCGGCCTCGGCGGCTCGGTCGCGGGCGACCCGGCCGAGCTGGCGGGCGGCCTGGTGCTCGTCGCCGGCGGGGTCGGCGGCTTCTGGCTGCTGCGGAGGCGCGGTGCCTGATGGCCCTTCCGCGTGCCTCCCGCTCGCATCCGCCGCGCCGCCGGACCGTTCTCGGACCGGCGGCGCGGTGGTGTCCCGATGGTGTTGCCGCGGTGCCCCGGGACGCCAGGGCGCCTCGGGGCGGGCTCAGGCCTGCCGCTGCTCGGCCTTCAGGGCGCCGTCGGCCAGCAGGTACTGGGCGAGGATGTACGTCGCCATGATCCAGAACTGATGCCCCGGCAGCTCGCGCCACTTCGCCAGCTGGGTGGCGATCAGGGTGTCGGACAGCAGGAACAGTGCCCCGCCCAGGCCGGTGCGCCAGCCCAGCCCCGCCGAGGTCACGGCGGTCGAGGCGAGCAGCAGGCTGTAGCCCGCCACCGGCACCCGGAGGTCCCCGAGGTCCGGCCAGAGCTGCCCGATCATGCCGGCCCACGCCCCCGCGTACGCGGCCGCCACCAGGAGGGCGCGCTTGCGGTCGGTGAGCGCCCCCTGGCGCACGAACATCGTCACGTAGCAGACGTGCGCCGCCGCGAAGGAGCCCATTCCGGCCAGGAACGCGGTGTCGTCCTTGAGCTGGAGCAGCACGTCCCCGCCCGCGCTCAGCAGCAGCGCCGGTGCCAGCAGCTTCGGCGCCTCCCGCTCCGCCGCCGTCGCCGCCGAGACGCTGTGCGCGGCCAGCAGGGGCATCAGGGCGGGCTTGGTGGCGTTGCGGAGCACGGAGGTGCCGGAGAGGATCGCGCCCAGGTGTGCCGCCGAGGTGGCCGCGAAGCCGCCCAGCAGGCCGGTGGTCGAGCGCAGGCGCCCGCCGAGGACGGCTCGGGTGGTCGTACTGATGCTCATGCGGCTGCTGACCTCCGGGAATGAGGGTGGGGGAAACGGGCCTCGCGCTCGAACCCTAGGCGACCGCCCGGTGCGGCGGTAGACCGGGTTACCGGTGCGTAACCCCATTCGGGGGCGGGGGATGACACCTCGGCGAGCGGTACTCGGGGAGCGCGATGGGGCTGTGGCGGGGGCGCGACGGGGCCGGGGTGACGGTGCCCGCAGGCCGTCGGCGACGTAGCGGAGGGCGGGCGGCCACTTGGCCGGGATGTCCGCCCGGGGCCCGGTTGCTGCCGACGGGTGACCCGGCCACCGTCTAGTCTGGTCCCCGACATGGAGCAGCAGGAGTACGCGGCCTCCGCCACCCGGGTGGCGGACGGCAGGCCGGACGGGCGCACGGGCGGAACGGGGCGGGGGACCACCGACGCCGTCCTCGCCGTACCCGCCCCCGCCGCTGCGTCCGCGACCTCCTGTGCATCCGTCACGCCGTCCGTCGTGCCGTCCGTCACGGCGTCCGTCCCCGTTCCCGGCAGTAGGTCTGACGATGTGAAGGGGCAGTCCCCGGCGGGGCGGGAGCTGTCGCCGGATCCGGGGCTGCTGCGGCTCGCGCACTGGTTCGCCGCGGCCGGCCCCGGCATCGCCGACGACCTGTGCACCGCGTCCTTCGGCCTCTATCCGGCCCGTCACTTCGGTGTTCCGGCCGACGTGCCGGCCGACGCCGACATCAGCTGGTGGCACGGCCCCACCGCGCACGCCGCCGCCGTGCGCCGCGTCCGCGAGGCCCGCCCGGTGCGCGGCCTGCGCCGCGCCCGCCGGGACGCCGCCGCGCCGCCCGTCGTGCGCTCAGGCGCCAAGGCGGGCAAGCCCGGAAGGCACCGCAAGCCCGAGCGGACCCGGCCGCTGCCCGGCGCGCAGGATCGTTCCGCCCAGGAGCGGGAAACCGAGGGGTGCGCGGTCCAGGCGTGCGGAACGCAGGCGTGCGAAAAGCAGCCGCGTGACGTCCAGCCCCTTGAAGCCCGGGACCGCGATGTCCAGGAGCGTGCTGCCCAGGAGTGTGCCGCCCAGGGGTGTGCTGCCCATGAGCCTGCTGCCCATGAGCGTGAGGCCCGGGATCGCGGCCCCCAGGACCCGCCGCACCCCGACGCTGCCGCCGAACGCCGCATCGCCGCGCGGCTGCTGCTCGCCCACCCCCTCGTCACCGCCTCCGGCCCGCACGCCGACGGCTTCCCGCTGATCCGCCGTCACCGCGACTGGCTCACCGAACGCTTCGACACCCTGCTCGGCTACCGCCTCGTCGTCGGCCCCTGGCACGCCCGCCTCTACAAGGCCGGCCTCGGCCCCGCCGCCGCCCGCCGCCTCCACGACCCCGGCACCGGCACCCCGTTCACCCCCGCCGGCTACGCCCAGCTCGCCCTCGCGCTCGCCCTGCTCGTCGACGCCCCCGAGCAACTCCCGTACCGGCGGCTGCTCGACGCCATGCGCGCCGCCGCGCCCGACCTGCCCGCCGCGCCCGCCGACCGCGCCATGGCCCTCGCCGCGCTCGCCGACTGGCAGGTGCTCGACGGACTCCCGGACGACCCGGCCGCCGCCGACCGCTCCTGCGTGCTCACCGTCGACCGTGAACTCGCCCGCGCCGTCCCCGCCGGGCCGCCCGCCCTCGCCGACGGCGCCGCCGACCTCATCCGCCGCGCCGCCGACGCCGAACCCGCCACCGCCGTGCGCCGCCTGCTCGCCGAGACCCCCGCTGTCCTCGCCGCCGACCTCCCCGGCGAGCAGCGTGAATGGCTGCGCGACCACCGACTCAGCGGGCCCGCCGCACTCGGCGAATTCCTCGGCCTGGAAGCCGAGTTGAGGGCCGAAGGGGTGGCCCTGCTGGACCCGGCCGACGAACTGACCGACCTCGCCCTGCCCGGTGCCGGCACCCTGCCGCAGGCGGCCCTGCTGCTCGTCGAGCGCCTCGTCGAGGAGGTCCGCCCGCTGCCCGGCGACCCGACCGACGGCGACGTGCCGATCCCCGACGCGCTGATAGACGGCGTCCTCGGCGACATCGCCGACGAGTACGGCCTCCCGGCCGGCTGGCGCCGCGACTACCTCGCCGACCGCACCGCGCTGCGCCGCGACGCCCTCGACCTCCTGCACCGCCTGGGCCTGATCACCCCCGCCCCGCGTGCGACCCGTCCCCCGGCGTGGCTCCTGCGCCCCCCGGCCGCCCGCTACGCCCCCGCGCTGGACCTCTGCCCCTCCCCGGGCACGGGCCGCCACTCCCGCCGCGACGAGCGCGAGTAGGCGCTCCCGAGGCCCTCCCGGGCTGTCCGGCCCGGACATGCGAAAGCACCGCGCCCCTGGGGACGGCGGTGCTGGTGGGTCCGGTGGGGCGGTCGGTTACTTGCCGGCGGTGGCGGTCGTCGTCACGGTGTCGTGCTGGACGGTCTCCACGGTCGCGCCGACGCCGAAGGTGCCGAGGACGATGGAGGCGAGGACGGCGGCGCAGGCGAGCAGGCGGCGGTGGCGCTGGGGGAGCGGGAAGCGCGGTTCCTGGTAGGTCGCCGGAGGGAAGGCGTTCATGTCACGGAGGGTGGCAGGACGGAATGAACGGTCGGTACGCACGGGTTAAGTCCGGACGGGGGTTGGACGTCGGTTGGGGCGGATACGCCCCAACCTGGCTCGGGCGGGGCGTCGTGGCTGGTCAGACGGGTGGTGTGCGGTCGCGGCGGCCCGCGTCGGCGAGGGCCTCGCCGACCGCGACGCGGACCGCGTCCCGCAGTCCGTGCGCCGGGTGGAACCGGGACGGCCCGGCGGCCGGGTCCTCCCGCAGCTCCTTCACGAGGGACACGCAGAGCAGCAGCATCACGACGACGAACGGCAGTGCGACGAGGATCGTCGCGTTCTGCAGGGCGGTGAGCCCGCCCGCGAGCAGCAGCGCGGCGGCGACCCCGCCCATGAGCACGCCCCACACCACGACGAGCCACGTGCGCGGGTGCAGCGAGCCCCGGCTGGACAGCGAGCCGAGGACGAGCGAGGCGGAGTCGGCGCTGGTGATGAAGAAGGTCATCACGAGCACCACCGCGACGACGCTGGTCACCGACCCGAGCGGCAGCGAGCGCAGCATCTCGAACAGCGAGGCCTCGGCGCCCTGCGGGATCGTGGCGACGAGGTCGGCGGTGCGGGTGGTGACCAGCCGGATCGCGGTGCCGCCCATCACGCAGAACCAGACGACGGTGGCCCCGCTGGGCACCAGCAGCACGCCGAGCAGGAACTGGCGGATGGTCCGGCCGCGCGAGATGCGGGCGATGAAGGTGCCGACGAACGGCGCCCAGGAGAGCCACCAGGCCCAGTAGAAGATCGTCCAGGAGCCGAGCCAGCTCTCGTCGGTGAAGGCGCCGGTCTGGGTGGACATCGCGAGCAGGTCGGACAGGTACCCGCCGACGGTGGACGGGACGGCGTCCAGGACGAACACCGAGGGCCCGAACACGAACACGAAGAGCATGATCAGCGAGGCGAGCACGACGTTCGCGGTGGAGAGCCACTTGACGCCCTTGTGGACGCCGGAGAACGCGGACAGCACGAAGGCGGCGGTCAGCGAGCCGATGATGACCATCTGGGCGTTCTGGGTGTTGCGGACGGACGAGATGTAGCCGAGCCCGTCGGCCACCTGGAGGGCGCCGAGGCCGAGGCTGGTCGCCGAGCCGAAGACGGTGGCGAACACGGCGAGCAGGTCGATCGCCCGCCCCGGCCAGCCGTCCGCGCCGCGCTGCCCGATCAGCGGGACGAAGGCCGAGGAGATCCGGTTGCCCCGGCCCTTGCGGAAGGTGGTGTAGGCGAGCGCGAGGCCGCCGACGGCGTAGATCGCCCACGGGTGCAGGGTCCAGTGGAACAGCGAGAACTCCATGGCCTGCTGGGCCGCGGCGGCGCTCTGCGGTTCGAGGCCGGAGCCGGGCTGCGGGGCGGCGAACAACTGCAGCGGCTCGCCGACGCCGTAGAACATGAGGCCGATGCCCATGCCGGCGCTGAACATCATCGCGACCCACGCGAGGGTGGAGAACTCGGGCTCGTCGTCGTCGCGGCCGAGCCGGATGCGGCCGAAGCGGCTGAAGGCCAGCAGGACGGTGAGGGCGAGGAACACGTCGGCGGCGACGACGAACAGCCAGCCGAAGTTGTGCAGGACCCAGCCCAGCGCCGTCTTCGAGGTCCGGCCGAGGGAGTCCTCGGCGAAGATGCCCCAGGCGACCACCGCCAGGACCAGGACGGCGCCGACCCCGAACACCACCCGGTCGACGGGGAGGGTCGCGGCGGGTTCGTCCGGACCCTTGGGGCGGGGCTCGGACTGCGGCGGCTGGGTGCTCATCGGGCGTACCTCTCGTACCTCGCGGGGCGGACCGGGGCGGCGGCGATATGACGGGGATTCGGCTGCATATCGCACTATGTCCAGTTCGCACCGCGAGGGCGGGGAGGGCGCGCCGGGGAGGCGGCGGGAGGGGACTTACGTCCCGTCACGGCCGCTCGCCGGTGACGGTCAGGCTCCGTACTCGTGCGTCGGCGGGGCGCGCGGTGGTCAGGCCGCGTACTCGTGTGCTGGAGCGTGCGCGGTGGTCAGGTAGCGGGCGAGGGCCTGGCGGCTTCGGGTCAGCTCGTCGATGCGCGAGTCGATGTCGGCGAGTTCGCCGCGCAGCGTGGCGAGCAGGTCCGGGCAGGCCTCCAGGGCCGGGATCGGGCCGGTGGCGCAAGGGAGGATCTCGGCGATGACGCGGGTGGACAGGCCGGCCGCGAGCAGGCTGCGGATCTGCCGGACCCGGACGGTGTCGGCCTCGGCGTACTCGCGGTAGCCGGCGGCCGAGCGGGCCGGTTCGAGCAGACCCTGCTCCTCGTAGTAGCGGAGCAGGCGGGTGGACACCCCGGTCAGGCGGGAGACTTCTCCGATGCGCATGACCGGGCGAACGTCCCGTCGGCGGGCGGTGTTCCCCGCCGTTGCCCGCTGCTCTCCGAGGGCTCGGTGGCAGGCCTCAGACGGCTGTGGCGTCCAGTTCCTTGAGGAAGTCGAGCACCACGGAACGCAGTTCGGGCAGCCGCTCGACCACGGGGAGGTGGCCGGAGGCGATTTCGGCGAGGCGGGCGCCGGGGATGCCGTCGGCCAGGACTCGGTGCTGGCCGGGCGGCACGAGTTGGTCCTCGGTGGTGCTGACGACGAGGGTCGGCACGGCTATCGCGGCGAGCTCGGCGCGCACGTCGGCCCGGCCCGCCAGCCGGAACTGCTGCCGGAAGCCCGCCGGGACGGGCGAGTCGAGCGACTCCCGCAGGAACGCGAGGTCGTCGGGGGAGAGCGCGTCGATCCACGTCCCGCCGAGTACGACGGTGAGCATCAGGCGGGTCAGGTCGGCCGGGCGGTCGGCGAGGTCGATGGCGAGGTCGGCCAGCAGTCGCAGCCGCGCCGAGCCGCCGGCCACGCCCGCGAGGAGCAGCAGCGAGCGGACCCGCCCTGGGTGGCGGGTGGCGGCCCGGACGGCGACGGCGGCGCCGAGCGAGTAGCCGGCCAGGTCGAAGGTGTCGAGGCCCTCCTCGTCGGCGGTCGCCACGAGCCGGTCGGCGAGGTCGTCGAGGGTGGGCTCGCCGGGCTCGTAGGGGGAGTCGCCGGAGCCGGGGTAGTCGGGGGCGACGACGGTGCGGTGGGCGGCGAGGCCGGCCAGCAGCGGGCCCCAGTTGTCCCGGGCGCTGCCGCCGGCGCCGTGGGCGAGCAGCAGGCCGGGGCCGGTGCCGCGGACGATCCGGGCGAGCGGGGGGAAGGGGGTGGACGCCATCGTGGGTGCTCCTGTCCGTGGGTGCGGGGCGCGGCTCGTCCGTACGGTAGGTGTTCACACCGGTGAGAAGGTCAAGCCCCCCGGCCGTCTTACGGGGGGCCGGTGCGCGGCCGTACCATCCGGAGCGTGACGGAACGGTGGCGCACAGTGCCTTCCGTCCGAGGGAAGGAGTCCGCCCATGGCCGATGACGTCCATGCGCCCGCCCACGCACCAGCCGAGGTGTCCGTTCGGGAATCCGTTCGTGAGTCCGCCCCTGAGTCCGTCCACGTGCCCGGGATCGTCAAGCCGCTGCCCGCGGCGTGGTTCGTGGCGCACGACACCAACGCCGAGATGCGCTGGGACGCGCTGCGCGGCGCGGACGGCCGCGCGGCGATCGGCCGGCACGTCCCGGTGGAACGGTTCTTCGTCCGCAACCACACCCGCACCCCGCTGATCGACCCCGGCACGTGGCGGCTGCGGCTGTTCGGCACCGGTCTGCGCGGCTCCCCCTCCGCCGACCGGCCGGTCGAGTTCTCCCTCGACGACCTCCGGGCCCTGCCCCGCACCCGGATCAGCGCCCTGATCGAGTGCGCCGGGAACGGCCGCAGCTACTACGCGAGCCGCCAGCACCAGCGCGTCCCGGGCACGCCCTGGGCGCTCGGCGGCGTCGGCTCCGCGAGCTGGTACGGCGTCCGGCTCGCGGACGTGCTGCGCGAGGCCGGGCTGGGCCCCGGCGCGGTCGACCTGCTGCCGGCCGGCCTCGACCCGCACTACGTCCGCGACGGCGTCGACCACGGCCCGGTGCGCCGCCCGCTGCCGCTCGCCAAGGCGCTGGACGACGTGCTGCTCGCCTACGGGATGAACGGCGAACCGCTGACGCCCGACCACGGCGCGCCGGCCCGACTGGTGGTGCCGGGCTGGGTGGGCATCGCCTCGATCAAGTGGCTCGGCTCGATCGAGGTCGCCGACCGGCCGCTGTCCTCGCCCTGGAACACCGACTTCTACCGGATGTTCGGCCCCGGCCACCCGCCCGGCGGCGGCGCCCCGTTGAGCCGGCAGGTGCCGAAGTGCGCCTTCGAGCTCGCCGAGGGCGCCGTGCTGGCGGCCGGGTGCACCCACCGGCTGCACGGCCGCTCGTGGTCCGGCGGGGCCGCGGTGCTCCGGGTGGAGGTGAGCGACGACGGCGGCCGGACGTGGCGGCGGGCCGAGCTGCACGACGAGCCGCGCGCCCGCGACTGGACGCGCTGGAGCATCGGCTGGCGCCCCACGGGGCCCGGCCGCCACGAGCTGCTCGCCCGGGCGACGGACCGCCGGGGCGGCACGCAGCCGCGGTCGGCGGAGTTCAACCGGGAGGGCTACCTGTTCGGTGCGGCGGTGGCCCACCCGGTGACGGTGGTCGCGGGACCGGCACCCGCCGGGGGCCGGGTCTAGGCGGGGCCCGGTCTAGGCGGTGGTCGGGACCGGCGCGGTCTGGACCGCGGTGGCCGGTACAGCAGTGGTCTGGACCACGGTCTGGACCTCGTAGGGCGCCGGGTAGGGCGTCTCGTACGGGGTCAGGACCAGCCGCACCACGTCCTCCAGGCGCCGCCTGGCGTCCCCGAGCGTCGTGCGGCCGGTCACCCACGCGGTCAGCTCGCCTTGCCAGGCGTGGCCCACGATGTGCCGCACGAGGTCGCTCGCGGCGCCCGGCACTTCGCCCATCAGCGCCTGGAGCGCGGCGCTGTCGGCCCGGGCCATGCCCTGCAGCGCCTCGCTGGCGAAGGGGTCGGTGGACGCGGCGACGGCCACCCGCAGCCGCGCCAGCTCGGGCTGCCGCTGGTAGGCGCGCATCCCGCCGCGGACGAACCGCACCGCCCGGTCCGTGGCCCCCAGCCCGGCGCGTGGCCCGCGCAGCTCGGCCACCAGGTCGGCCAGCAGCAGGCGGTGCCACTCGGCGATCGCCGCCGCCAGGAGGTGGTCCTTGGAGGAGAAGTAGCGGTACGCCGTCCCCAGGGCGACTCCGGACCGCTCGCAGACCTGCTTCATCTGCAGCCGCTCGACGCCGATCTCGTTCACCAGGGCGAGCGCCGCCGCGATCAGGCTTTCGCGGCGTTCGAGCTGACGCGGAGACATCGCCTCCACCGGCCGTGGTGACAGGTCAACCTTGGTCACCCGCACCATGATACGGGCCGGGGCCGCTCAGGAGTATGACGCCGACCGGCCCCCTTCCGTTCGCCGGGCGGTCACCGCCGTGCCGGGGAGGCCCGGGACGGCGCTGAGCAGGGCGGCGCCGGCCGCCGGGCCCGGCCCGGATCAGCGCCGTTCCCGGATCAGCGCCTCCTGCACGGCCGAGGCGACGAGCCGCCCGTCCCGGTCGTAGAACTCGCCGAGCGACAGCCCCCGGCCGTCCGAGGAGGACGGGCTGCGCTGGGCGAACAGCAGCCACTCGTCGGCCCGGAACGGGCGGTGGAACCACATCGCGTGGTCCAGCGAGGCCATCAGCAGCCGGGGCGGCTCGATGCGCCGGAAGAAGTTCGGCTGCACGTGCAGTCCGGCGGTGGACGCGAGGGTGAGGTCGGACAGGTAGGTGAGCGCGCACGTGTGCAGGAGCGGGTCGCCGTCCGGCAGCGGGGAGCCGGTGCGCAGCCAGACGAACTGCTGCGGCATCCCCGGGACGGCCTCCGGCAGGCCGGGCGCGTCGTCCGGGACGAAGCGCAGTTCGAGCTCGCGGAAGCCCTCGGTGCGGGCGAGGGCCTCGCGGGCGGCCGGCTCCCAGAGCGAGAACGCGTCCGGCAGCCCGTCGGGGCCGGGCACCGGGGGCATCGGGCGGTGGCGCTCGGCGGCCGGCTCGGGGCGCTTGAAGGACGCGGAGAGCGTGAAGATCGCGTTCCCGTTCTGCACCGCCGTGACGCGGCGGGTGGTGTAGGACATGCCGTCGCGGATCCGGTCGACCTCGTAGTCGATCGGCTCGGTCGGGTCGCCGGGCAGCAGGAAGTAGCTGTGCAGCGAGTGCACGGCGCGTTCGCCGTCGCAGGTGCGCCCGGCGGCGGTCAGCGCCTGCGCGGCGACCTGTCCGCCGAACGCGCGCATCGGCGCCCCGGCGTGGCAGCGGCCCCGGAACGTGTTCTCGTCCAGCCGCTCGATCTCCAGCAGCGAGGCGAAGGAGCCGGCCGGGGCGTCGGCTCGTCTCGCCTGTTCGGTCAGGTCGGTCACGGGCCCATAGTGGCAGATGCCAACCGGTGGCGGTGTGACGTGGGTAACCATCGAGGGGGCGAAAGAGATGTAGAACCTGTTTCAGTCGCGCTCGCGGGTGAGGAATTGTCAGTGCCCTCACCTAGCGTGCTCGGCATGACGCAATCCGCACACGCGTACGCCTATCTGCGCCCCTCCGCCGTGCTCGATCCGGACGCCGCGGGTGCCGGCCGGCGACTCGACCTGGCCACCTCGGGCGGGGCCACGCCGCTCGGCGCGGCGGCCAACCCGCGGTTCTTCACGGGCTTCCTCGCCGACCCGGCGCCGGCCGCCGCCGCGCTGCTCGCCGTCGCGGACGTCGCCGCCGCCCGCTACTACCAGCCGCAGCTGCGCGCCTCGCTCGACCCGGTGGTCACCGCCAACGGGGACCGGCTGCGCTTCGAGTCCTTCTCCGGCTGCTGCGGCGTCTACGCCCGGCTCGACGTGCTGGAGGCCGGACTCGACGGCGACGACATCGGCCACGGCACCACCAACGTGGACGTCAACAACCCGCTGCGCGAGGCCCTGACCCGGATCGGCCCGGCCGAGCCGCTGCACCTCGCGGTCGGGCCGGACGCGCTGGAGGTCACCACCTTCGACGGGCCGGTGGTGGAGAAGAAGGTGCCGCTGCCCGAGCGCTGGCTGCGCGGCTTCGCCGAGACGCAGGTCACCGCCGCCGGCTTCGACCTGCGGGCCGAGCTGCCCGCCGCCGAGGCGGTCCGCTTCCTGCGCTCGCTGCCGCGCGGCGGGGGCGGCGGGCGCGGCGGCGTCGGGTGGGTCGTGCCGGCCGGGCGCACCCTGCGGCCGACCACCCGTCCGGTGCCCGGCGCGGTCTGCCTGCCCGGTCCCGAGCGGCTGGTCGCGCTCCAGCGGGTGCTGCGGCACGCGCTCGCGCTTCGGGTGTACGGGCCGGTGGCCGGTGCGGCCCTGGCCGGCCCGGCGGCCTCCGCGTGGGAGGTCGTGCTGCCGGGCATGCGGCTGACGCTGACGCTCTCCCCGGACGCCTCGCGCGGGTTCTCCGGCGAGGGCGGCGTGCTCGGGGCCCTGGCCACCGACACCGTCGAGCGCGACGCCGAGCTCGTCTCCGTCCTGCTCGCGTGGGAGCCGCGGATCGAGGTCGCCGACCTGGCCGAGCAGTCCGGGCTCACCGCGGAGCGGGTGCGGGCCGCGCTCACCAGGCTGGGCACCGCCGGGCAGATCGGCTACGACACCGCCGAGGCCGCCTACTTCCACCGGCAGCTCCCGTACGACGCCGGGCGGGCCGAGGCGGCGAACCCGCGGCTGCGGGCCGCGCGGGCGCTCGTCGCGGCGGGCGCGGTGCGGCTGGAGGAGGGCGGTGTGACGGCCGTCGTCACGGTGGACGACCATGTCCAGCGGGTGCGGACGGACGAAGCGGGCCGGGTGAGCTGCACCTGCCTGTGGTGGGCCAAGTACCGCGGCGGGCGCGGGCCGTGCAAGCACGCGCTCGCGGTGGGGATCGTACGGGACGGCAAGGAGGCCGGGGCGTGAACGCGGTGGCATCGGCGGACGCGGCCGTGGCGATGGCGGACGGGGTCGGCGAGCTGCTCGCGGCCGTCCGGAGCGGTGCGGTGCGGGCGGTGCCCGGCCTGCTCGCCGCGCTGGACCCGGCGCAGCGGCGGGCCTGCGTGCCCGGGCTGAAGGAGCAGCGCCGGGAGATCCGCGGCGAGTGGTCGAACCTCGCGAACGCGCGGGCCGCCGCCCTGCTGGTCGCCGGGGCCGGCTGCCACGCGGGCCCGGCCGGGGCGGCCACCTGGATCGGCGGGCGGGACTTCGGCGGGCGCAGCGGCACGTTGCCCCGGGAGCTGGCCGTGGTCGTCGCGGCGCAGCCGGTGGAGTGGCAGGTCGAGGTGGCCGCGCGGCTGGCCGAGCGGGCGGTGCCGGGCTGGGGCTGGTCGCTCCACCCGGTGGTCGAGGCCGTGGTGCGGCGCACCGGGTGCGCGGTGCCGCAGAGCGAGCCGTTCGTGCGGGAGTGGCTGAACGGGCAGATCGGCCGCACCGGCGCGCGCCCGACGCTCGCGCAGCAGCTGCGCGCCGACGCCTTCACCCCGGTGCTGATACCGAGGGTCTTCGAACTCGACGACGTCGGGCAGTTGTTGTCCTGGTCGCTCAGCAACCGGCCAGGGGACGTGTTCACGGAGGCCGTCGCGGAGCTCGCCTCCTCCGGGGTGCTGGAGCGCGGTGAGGTGCTCGACCGCTGCCTGGCCCGGCTGCTGCGCGGCGGGCGGCCCGCCGACCAGCGGCTCTTCGCCGACGTGCTGCGCGCCCTCGCGCCGACGCCCGAGGAGTTCGCGGCCCGCGCACGGGACTTGGTGGCGATGCTGGACGGCCTGGCGGTCATCGCCGGGTACGCGCAGGAGGCGCTGGCCGGGCTGGACGAGGCCGGGCTGGTCGAGCCCGAACTGCTGGGCGAGGCCTCGGCGGTGGTGCTGTTCCGGGCCGAGAAGAAGCTGGTGCGCGCGCAGTTGGGGTGGCTGGACAAGGCGGCCCGGCGCTCGCCGGAGCGGGCGGGCGCGGTGGTGCTCGCCGCGGCCGGGGCGTTCGGGCACCCGGACGCGGGCGTCCAGGAGCGGGCGTTGAACGTGGTGGCCCGTCACCTCAAGGCGGCCGGGAGCGCGGTGCTGCCCGAACTCCTCTTCGCCGCCGAGGGGTTGAACCCCGTCCACCATCCGCGCGCGGGCGAGCTGTTCGGCGCACCGGTCGGCGGGGACGACCCGGACACCGGGTGGAACGAGCTGCTGCCGCCCGTTCCCGAGCCGCTGCCGCTCGGGGCGCCGATCGCCTCGGCGGCGGAGGTCGCGGAGGAGCTGTCCGCGTTGCTCGCGTCCTCGGCGCCGGAGGTCGCGGTGTTCGAGCGCGTCCTGGACGGGCTCGTGCGGCACGCCTGCGAGGACCGGGCCGCGCTCGTCGAGGCGCTGGGGCCGGTCCTTCGGGTGCACGAGTGGAACGACGTCGGGCGTTGGCAGGACTGCGGCCCCGGGGGCGTCCTCTACGTCGCGACGGCGGCGGCCGGCCGGACGCCGCCGCACCGGCTCCGGGACTTCCTCGGCGGCAAGGGCCGCTCCCCGCTGCGCGGCGACTACACGACGCTGCACGGCCGGGTGCTCGCTGCCCGACTGGAGGAGGCGGCGTGGCAGGTGACGGCGAACCGCCCGCCGTACCTGCTGGCCACGCCCACCGACGCGACCGGAGCGCTGGACGCCGCGGTGCTGGTCGAGCGGCTGGCCGGGTACGCGGCGGCGGGCGTCACACCGGGCCAGGCGGACCTGTGCTCGGCGCTGCTGCGGGTCGGGCCGGCCGACGCCGGCGTGCTCCGCGCGGCGGAGGCGGTGCCCACGCCCGCCGGGCGGTGGGTGGCTCAGTGGCTGCGCGGCGGCGGCCTGCCCGCCCAGCCGTCGGAGCGGGTGGTCTTCGCGCCCGGCCGGGGCGCGCGGAGTTCGCACCTCTACGGCGAGCGCTGGTGGGAGGACCTGCACCGGGTCGCCGTCGCCCAGCCGGGCCTCGGCGCCGGGCCCGAGGGACCGGCGGGTGAGCGGCTCGCGGGCGACTTCCGGGCGCTGCTGGACGGCACCGAGCCGAGCGTGGCGCGGGTCCGGGCGCAGCGGCACTGGCTGTGGATGCCGACGGCGCACTGGGCGGCGATGCTGCCGTGGCACCGCGAGGAGCTGGCGGCCCGCTGGCTCGACTGGTTCGCCGCGGCGGCCGACTTCGACGAGCGCGGGGCGGGGCCGCTGCTGCCCGTGCTCGCCGAGGCCGGCGGGCGGGCGGGGCTCGCGCTGCACCTGGCCCTCGGGTACGGGCTCGGTGCCCGGCACGCCGAGGACCGGACGGCGGCCGTCGACGCGCTGCTCGTGCTGGCCGCCCGCGGCGACCTCGACGGCGCGCTCCTCGGGCGGGAGCTGGGCGCACTGGTCGAGTGCGGTGTGGTGAAGCCCACCCGGCTCGCCTCGGCGCTGGGCCTCGCGGCAGGGACGGGGGCGTACGCCACGGTGTGGTCGGTGCTCGGCGCCGCGCTGCCGGTTCTGCTGGCGGGGGACCAGAGCGTGCGCGGCCTCGGGGACCTCGTCGCGCTGGCCGCCGACTGCGCCCGCCGGACGGGGGCGCGCGGTGCGATCGCCGAGGTGACGGGCACGGCGGCGAAGGGCGGCTCTGGCCGGGTGGTGAAGGAGGCCCGGGCCCTGCGGGACGTCCTGGGGGAGTAGGGCGTAGGGGGCAGGGCGTGGGGGGCGGGCGGACGTCGGGGGGAGCGGCGACGGGTGACAGCTGACAGAAGACAGCTGACAGAAGACAGATAACAGATAACAGATTTCAGCGAACAGATTTTGAAATCTGTTCGCTGAAACCCGTCTCCCGCACCACCACCGGGTCGACGCTCCCGCGCGCCGCCGCCGCGACCGCCCGCCACCACAGCCGCAGGGCCGGCGGATTCACCGGCTCGAACGGCTTGCCCGGTCGGGGCACCGCGAGGTGGGCGCCGAGCGCGTGGGCGGCCGTGACCACCCGCTCGGCCGGCTCCTCCCACGGGTGCAGCGCGAGGTTGAAGGTGCACCAGTGGATCGGCAGCAGCAGTTCGCCGCCCAGGTCCAGGTGCGCCCGCACGCCCTCCTCGGGCGTCATGTGGACCTCGGGCCAGAAGTCGCTGTACGCGCCGACCTGCATCATCGTCGCGTCGAACGGCCCGAGCCGGCGCCCGATCTCGGCGAAGCCGGGGAAGTAGCCGGTGTCCCCGCTGTGGAAGATCCGGTGCCCGCCGCCGGCCACCACCCAGGACGCCCACAGGAACAGCGCGCTCGTGCGCGGTCCCCGGCTGCAGTAGTGCCGGGCGGGCGTGGCCGTCAGCGTCAGCCCGGCGACCTCGGCCGACTCCCACCAGTCCAGCTCGACGATCCGCGCAGTCGGCACCCCCCAGTGCTCCAGGTGCGCACCGACCCCGAGCGGCACCGCGAACACCGCGCCCGTCCCGTTGAGCGCGCGGACGGTCGCCATGTCGAGGTGGTCGTAGTGGTCGTGCGAGACCACGACCACGTCCACCGGCCCGAGTTCGGCGAGCGGCAGCGGCACCGGGTGCAGCCGCTTGGGGCCCGTCCAGGCGAACGGCGAGCAGCGCTCGCCCCACACCGGGTCGAGCAGCACCCGGCGTCCGCCGATCTCGGCGAGGACGGTCGCGTGCCCGAGCCAGGTGAGCCGCAGCCCGGACTCCGGCGGCTCGGCGAGGTCGGAGGGCAGGAGCCGGTGCACCGGTACGGCGGCGGCGGGCGCCCGGCGGGTCTTGTCGCCGGACAGCTGGGCGAGGGTGATCTCCAGCGGGCTGCGCTCGTACACCAGCCGGCGGGTGGGCAGCGGGTTGCGGAAGGAGCCGTCGGCGAACTGCGGGGAGCGGTGGATGCGGGCCAGTCGTTCGCCGCGCGGGTCGGCCCCGAAGGCCTCGGCCCGCACGCGGTGCCAGGCCGCGCGGGGCAGTTGGGCGAGGCCGGGTCCCGGGCTGGATCCCGGGCTGGATCCCGGGCCGCGGGCCGGGCGTGCGGGCGGAGGAGCGAGCTGGGAGGTCAGACCGGCGAGGCGGGAGAACCACGGGGCAGGGCGGGGCACGGCTCCTCCAGGGACGGTCACGGCTACCGGGCATGCCGGGGGGCGCACCACGGGGCGGGCCGGGTGCGGCCCCCACGCGGTGCGACAACCATCTCGTCGGAGATTACGCCCCGTGAGCCGTCCGGACCCGGTGGAGACGTCCGTGCGGGCCAATCGGAGTACGGACCAGTCGGAGCACGGGCCGATAGGAGTGCGGGCCGATCGGAGCACGGGCCGATAGGAGTGCGAGCCGATCGGCGTACAGGCCAATTGGAGTGCGGGCCCGCCGCTGCGGGCGGGCCCCCGGGCGGCGGGTCAGGCGTAGAAGCGGGTGATCGTCTCCGCGACGCAGTGCGGCTTGGCGCTCTCCGCGCTGGTGATGGTGAAGCGCACGACCGCCTGGACCCCGCCCGGCACCTCGGTGGCCGAGACGAGCTCGGCGGTGGCCCGGATCGCGGTGCCCACCGGCACGGGCGCCGGGAAGCGCACCTTCTCCGACCCGTAGTTGAGCGCCATCCGCACCCCCTCGACGCTGTAGCACTCCTTGGCGAGCACCGGGATCATCGACTGCGTCAGGTACCCGTGCGCGATCGTCGAGCCGAACCGGCTCTCCTTGGCCCGCTGCGGGTCCACATGGATCCACTGGTGGTCGCCGGTCGCCTCGGCGAACAGGTCGATCTGCCGCTGCTCGATCGTGTGCCACTGGCTGGTGCCCAGCTCGGTGCCGACGGCGTTGGTGAGGTCGGCGAGGGAGGCGAAGCTCGTCACGGTCGCTCCTGGAGGGGGACGGGCCGCAGCCCGGTGATCAGGACGTCGGCAGGGTATGCCTACTCCCGGGTACCTGTCAGGAGCGGGCCCCGCACCTCATCGAGGGTGGACGCGGAACTCCCAGGTCAGCGCCTCAGGACCGCAGCGCCCCTAGGGACCCGCAGCACCCCTCAGGACCCGCAGCACCCATCGGGGCCCGCAGCACTCGTCGAGACCCGCGGCACCCCTCGGGACCACAGGACCCCGTGTCCGGCCGGGAGCAGCCGGCGCCCGCTCACCAGCTCCGGCACCAGCGCGAAGTACGTCGGCTCCGGGTCCCCCACCCACGGCCGCAGCCCGGAGCGCAGCGCCCGCCGCACCTGCTCGGGGTCGCCGACCGCGTTGGCCCGCCCGTGCACGAGCACGCTCCATCCGGTGCGGGTGACCGGGTCCAGGAGGTCCGCCTGGAACGCCACGACGGTGCCGTCGAGCCCGCGCGCGGTCGCACTCCCCCGGCGCACGGCGAGCAGCAACCGCCCGTCCACGACCTCGAAGGAGACCGGCAGGACGGCGGGCAGCGCGTGCTCGGTGTACACCACGCGCCCGACGGGCACGGTGCTGAGCAGCCGTAGGCACTCGGTCTCGCTCAGGGTCTCCACACGGTCGTCGGGCTCCATGCGTCCGATCGTCCTCCGGCCGCCGCGCGGGCCGATAGGGCCCATGGTCCCGGAGCGAAGGGGCCGGGAGCCCCGTCGGCGGCGGCCGGGGGCGGTAGCCTGCCCGGCGGGCGGCCCCGGGTGCGCCGGGGCCGGCGAGGAGGGGGTGTGCTGATGGCCGGTGGGGTCGATCTGGTGGTGATCGGGGCGGACGGCGGCCCCGACAAGGCTTTCGGCGGGTCGGCGCACGCGCCGGACGGCGCCCGCCTGCTCGCCGGGGAACTGCCCGGGATGTGCTTCGACACCGGCGCGGGGGGCTGCCGGGTCACCGCCGTCGCGCCGGACGCGGACGCCAACGCGATGCTCACCGCCGTCCGTTCGGCGGCCCAGCACCCCGGTCGCTGGCTGGTGGTCTGCCTGCTCGGCCAGCTGGTCGCCGACCCGCGCGGGCGCCGGCTCGCCCTGGTCACGGCCGGCAGCACCGCCGGCAACGCCTACCGCCGCGGCCTCGCCTGGGACTGGGTGGTCAGCGCCATGGTGCACGGCGACCAGGAGGAGACGCTGCTGCTCGTCGACGCCGTCGCCGACCGGGACACCTGGGCGGCGCTCGAACGCGGTGCCGACACTCGTTCCGGCCAGGAGGGCGCGGGCGAACTGCTGAGCTACTCGCGCGTCCCGCTCTGGGGCCGGATCGGTCGTTACGTCCCCGGTAGACGCGGCCGGGACGCCGTGCTGCCGGGCGGTGAGGGATCGTTCAGCCACGCCCTCGCCACCGTGCTGCGCCAGGGCCTGCCGGGGGCGCCGGCCGCCGTCGGGCCGCTGGACCTCCAGCCCGCCGTCGCCGCGGTCGTGGACCGCGCGGAACCGGCCGGAAGTTCGGGTGCGCCGGGCGCGCGCCTGCTCGTTCCGCCGCAGGGCGGGCGCCTCTTGATGCGCAATCGGGCGGCGGTGCGGGGCGCATTGGCCGGATTGTCGCTTTCCGAAGAACTGTTGGCCGTCCTGTGGCGCGAAAGTGCCCCGACGGATCCGCCTTCCGCGTAAGGTCAGGGGGCCCGAGGTGTTGCCGTGATGGGGTGGGTTGGCGAAGAATCGATGCCCCGCGGAAACATCGGTGGGACGGCGGAATTCTTCCGGCGGCCACGGACTTCGGTCGGGTTCGGTCGCGATGAGGTGGGGCGATGCGGCAGCGCGGAAATGTGTTGCGCCCTGGGGCGGTTGGGGTCGGTGGGGTGGTTCTGGCGATGCTGCTGGGCGCGTGCGCGAGCGGTGGGCCGGGCGGTTCCGTCGATCGTCTCGGGACGGGTGCGCCGAGCGTCGCGCAAGTGAACCCGCTAACTCCTTCGGGTGGTTCCGTAAACGCCACGATCGCGCCGACCACCGGTCCGGAAGGTGCCGCGGGCCGACTGGCCGTGAACACCTATCAGGACTGGTGGCGGGCCCAGACCGAGGCATTCGGGCGCACGGATTCGGACGGAATCGCTCTGGAGACGTACTCCTCCGGACAGGCGCTCGCCGATACGCTCGTCGGACTGCGTCAACTCCACGACGCCAAACTGGTGATGACCGGGGCGCCGCGCAATTCCGCCGTCGTGACGGCGGTCGACCTGAACGCCGATCCGCACACCGCGGTGATCGAGGACTGCCTCGACGTGTCGCAGTGGAACCGGGTCGACGCCACCACGAAGGCCGCGCGGGAACCGGTGGGGCGGGTCGACCGGTACGTGGCGAAGGCGTCCCTGCGCTGGTTCCAAGCACGCTGGCTGATCTACGACTTCAAGCGGGAGGCGGACCGGACATGCTGAACACCAGGAATACCGCTCGGCGATTCGCACCCCTCGCGCCGGTGTCGGCGGCCCTGCTGCTGATGTCGGCGGCTGTTCCGGCGATCGCGGACGAAACACCGGGCGGCAGCGCGCAGCAATGCGCCCCGAACGTGATCTGCGGTGAGGTCCACGGTGGGGGAGGCACGTCCACGGGCGGCGGAAACGGAGGCGGTGGCGGGGGCGGCAACAGCGGCGGCCCGCTGCTGTGCAGTTACCACGGGCAGGAATGGCCGTGCCACGACCCCGAGATGGGCTGGTTCAGCAACAGCGACGGCTGCTACTACACCACCGTCGACAAGCCGGCCGACGACCCCGCGTGGGAGGGGCACAAGCCGTCCGAGGGTTCGTTGTACCTGCCGTCGTGCCCGCAGGCCGGGGGAGGCTTCTCCCCGGGCAAGATCCAGTTCAGCGCCACCGCACCCTCCGCACCGCCGCCGGACCCGCGGGCGATCGCGATGAAGATCGTGGGCCGGATGCCCTTCCCGGCCCCCGCGCCCGCCGCCGCGCCACTCGGCACGGCGGTGGTGAAGTCACCGGTCTGGCTCTGGCTGAACGGCCGCCAGGCGCCGGAGCCCATCTCCCTGCCGCTCCAGGGCATCACCGTCACCGTCACGCCCAGGCTGAAGAACGTGGTCTGGACCTTCAACGACAAGTACTCGCTGACCTGCGACAAGCCCGGGACGCCGTACGACCCCGGCTACGGCGCCGCCAAGTCGCCCGACTGCGGCTTCGAGTTCCCGACCGGCTCGGCCCGTGAGCCCGGCGGCGCGTTCACCGTGTCCGCCACGGCGAACTGGGTGGGCGAGGTCACCGTCACGGGCCTGAACACCAAGGTCGACCCGATCCCCATGCCGCAGAGCGCCACCTTCCAGCTCAAGGTCGCCGAGGTGCAGGTCCTCAACTGACCTGCTCCGCCGACGACCGACGACCGACGACCGACGACCGACGATCGGCGACCGACGATCGGCGACCGATGACCGACGACCGACGAGCACGACGACACGCGAAAGGCCTCAACCCGGTGGAGAACCGTACGTACGCGACGCCGGGACCCGGCACACCCGCAGGCGCCGCGGTGTCCGTGGCCGTGCCCGAACAGGCACAGGGCCAAGGCGGCGGCAAGGGGACGGGGAAGGGCAAGGGCCGCGCCGCGCCGCACGCCCCCGCCCGCACTCTGCGGGCCCGGCGCCGCCGTCCGGCCGTGCTCGCCATGTCGATCGCGCTGATCGCCGCCGGCGGGCTCGGCGGCGCCGTCCTCTACAGCAGCACCGGGCAGCGGGTCGCCGTGCTGGCGCTCGCCCGGGACGTCCCGTACGGGCAGGTGATCACCGACGACGACCTCGTGGTGGCGCGGATCGCCTCCGACCCGGCGCTGCGCCCGGTGTCCGCGCAGGACCGGTCGGGCGCGGTCGGCCTGCGGGCCGCCACCGACCTCAAGCGCGGTGCGATGCTCACCAAGGGCGACCTCGCCCAGTCGCTGGCCGTGCAGCCCGGGCAGATCATCGTCGGCGTGGCGGCCCACCGCAGCCAGCTGCCCGCCTCCCGGCTCCAGCCGGGCATGCAGGTCGTGATCGTCTACACCCCCGACAACGGCCGGGCGGACTCGCTGACCGCGACGGTCATCACGGTCGGGCGCCCGGACACCGACGGCAGCGTCGTGACCGACGTGGCGATCGGCACGGCGGACGGGCCCCGGCTGGCCCAGTGGGTCGCGAGCGGACGGATCCAGGTGCTGCTCGCGCCGCGCGCCGCCGCCGGGGACGCGCCGCCGGCCACCGGGGCGTCCACCCCGGCCCCCTCGACTCCCTCGGCTCCTGCCTCCCCGGCCGCGGGGACACCGGCGCCGGGGACTCCCGCGCCCGGGACCTCCGCCGCCGGGGCGCCGCCCGCGGGCAGCCCGTCGGCCGGGGCGAGCCGCAGCACAGGGGCGGGTGGGGCCTGATGGCGGTGATCGCGGTGGCCGGCGGCCCCGGCGCACCCGGTGCGACCACGTCCGCGCTGGCCCTCCTGCTCGCCTGGCCGCTGGAGCCCGGCCGCCGGGTCGTTCTCGTCGAGGCCGACCCGGACGGCGGCGCCGTGCTCGCGGGCGCCCTGGAGGGGCGCGTCGAAGCGGTGTACGGACTGCGCAACCTGGCCATCGCCGACCGGCGCGGCCTGCTCGCCCAGACGCTCTGGGAACAGCTCGTCGACCTCTCCCCGGACGGCACCGCCGAGCGCCTCCTGCTGCCCGGCCTCACCGACCCGAGCCAGGCGCCCGGCCTCGCCTACACCTGGGAGCCGCTCGCCGACCTGCTGCACGGGCTCGAACAGCAGGGCTACGACGTCATCGTGGACCTCGGCCGCTCCGGCACCACCGGCGCGAGCGCCGTCCTCGCCCGCCGGGCGGACGTCGTCGCGGCCACCGTGCGGACGACCCTGCGCGGGCTGAGCGCGGCCCGGCCCCGGCTGGCCGCGCTCGCCGAGGACCTGGCGACGGCCGGCACCGGGGCGGACGCGCTCGGGCTGCTGCTCGTCGCGGAGGGGCCGTACTCGGGGGCGGAGGTGTCGCGCGAGTTCGGCCTGCCGGTGCTCGGGCTGCTGCCGCACGCGGTGCGCACCGCGCGGGTGCTCTCCGACGGCGGGGACATCACCGACCGGCGGTTCATCCGTTCGGAGCTGATGCGCACGGCGCGGTCGGCGGCGGACGAGGTGCAGCTCGCGGTGCGCCGTCGGCGCCAGCGGCTGGCGCCCGGACAGGCGGTGGCGCACGTGCCGGTCGCGGCGGTGGCGCCGGTGGCGTCGGTCACGGCGGTGGCGTCGATGGCGGGGCCCGTCGCCGCGCCCGCGCGGAGCGCGCAGCCGGGGGCGCCGGTCGGCGTGCCCGCCGGGGCTGCCATGGCGGCGCCGTCGTCGGTGGAGGCGGAGCAACTTCCGTACGCTCAGGCGAGGTTGCAGTCTCCGATGCAGTCGTCCGGCCAGGTGCGGCCGCAGGTACAGCCGCAGGCCCAGGTGCAGTTCCAGGCGCAGCCGCAGCCGGTCGCGCCGGTGATCGTCACCGGCCCGGTGGCGCCGCTCGCCGGGCTCGCGCCGCAGCCGGCCGCACCCGCACCGTTCCCCGGGCAGGGGTCGCAGGCGTACGGCCCGCAGGTGCAGGCCCCGTCGCCGTACGCCCCGCAGGCGCACGGGCAGCAGGCGTACGAGCAACGGACCTACGAGCAACGGACCTACGAGCAGCAGGCCTACGGACAACAGCCGCAGCAGCCGTACGTCCAGCAGCAGTCCCACCCGCAGCAGCAGGTCCCAGAACAGCACGTCCAGGAGCCGGACCCGCACCAGGAGCAGCAGCCCCCGGTGAACGGTCGGCCCCACGGCCCCGGGGAGGTGCTCCGTGCGCGGTAGCCCCCTGCACCAGCGCCCGTCCGCCGATCCGGCCGCGCTCCCGTGGTCGGGCCCGCTGCCCGCGACCGGGCCGGTCCATCCGCAGCCGGTGCCCCAGTCGGCGCCTCAGCCCGTGCCCCAGCCGGTGCCCGACCAACAGCCGCATCAGCACGCCCAGCAGCCGCCGTACGCCCAGCAGTCCGCGTACGCGGCGGCGCCGGCCGGGCCCACCGCCGTCCCGTCCCAGCTGCCCTCGCTCGACCTGCGCGGCGCCGGGACCCGGCCGGCCGTCGACCCGCAGGTCGCGCGCGAGCTCAAGCGCCAGGTCGCGGCCGAACTGCACCAGCAGATCGCCCGGTTGACCTCCGGCACCGGCGCCGAGCCGGACCGCGCCACCCGCCGCCAGCGCGGCCGGGCGCTCATCGAGGAGGCCGTCGCGCGCTGGTCGGACGCCTACGCGCAGACCCACGGCATCCCGCCCACCCGGGAGCAGGACCGCGCGCTCGCCGAGGCCGTGTTCGACCTGCTGTTCCGCGCCGGGCGGCTCCAGCCCTACCTGGACGACCCGGAGATCGAGAACATCCTGATCAACGGCTGCGACGACGTCTGGGTCTCGCGCGTGCACCAGCCGCTGCGCCAGGTGCCGCCGGTGGCCGACAGCGACGCCGAACTCGTCGAGCTGCTCCAGGACCTGGCCCGCCAGCACGGCGGCGGAGAGCGCAGCCTCTCCACCGCCAGCCCGACCCTCGCCCTGCGCCTGGAGGGCGGCATGCGCCTCCAGGCGCTCACCGAGGTCACGCCCCGCCCGTACGTCGCGATCCGGCGCCACCGGGTGGCCTCCGCGACGCTCCCCGAGATGGTCCGGCTCGGCACCCTGGACAGCACCTTGGCCGCCTTCCTGGCCGCCGCCATCCGGGCCCGGAAGAACGTGATGATCACCGGCACCCAGGGCGTCGGCAAGACCAGCCTGCTGCGCGCCATGGCCGCCGAGATCCCGCCGGACGAGCGGATCGGCACCCTGGAGTCGGAGTTCGAGCTCTGGCTGCACACCCTCGGCCACCTGCGCCAGGTCGTCCCGATGGAGGCCCGCGAGGGCAACGGGGAACGCGTCGAGGGCCGCCTGGCAGGTGAGTTGACGATCGGCGACCTCATCCCGGCCGCGCTGCGGATGACGCTCTCGCGGATCATCGTCGGCGAGGTCCGCTCCGGCGAGGTCGTGCCGATGCTGCGCGTCATGACCAACGGCGAGGGCGGCTCGATGTGCACGCTGCACGCCCGCGGTCCGCACATGGTCGTCGACCGCATCGCCGAGCTCTGCCTGGAGTACGGCTCGCACATGACCGACGGCCTCGCCTACCGCCTCACCGCCAACGCGCTGGACCTGATCGTCCACGTCGCCATGGTCGACGAGACGGCCGTCGGCGGGCGCCGGCACCGCTTCGTCTCGCACGTCCTGGAGGTCACCGGCCTCGGCGAGAGCGGCCGGCCCGCGCTGAACACCGTCTTCGGCCCGCGCCCCGAGCACGGCGAGCCGCGCGCCGTCCCGCACACCCCGCCGCAGTGCCTGGACGACCTGCGCCGGGCGGGCTTCGACGCCTCGCTCCTCGGCTCCCGCTACGGGAGTTGGGCCTCCCAGCTCCAGCTGCGGATCGGCGGTGGCGCCCGATGATGCTGCTCTTCGTGCTGTGCGGGCTGCTGGTCACCGGTGGCGTCGTCGCCCTGGTGGCGTGGGCCCGCGGCAGCGAACCGGCGCCGGAAGCGGACGGCGGCGACGAGCAGGAGAACCCGCTCGCCACCCGGGCCCACACGCTCTGGTACGGCGCCCCCGGCACCGCCCCCGCCCGGATGGTGCGCCTGCGCCGGATCCAGCTGCCGCTCGCGCTGATCGGCGCCGCGCTCGGCTGGCTGTTCACCGGAATCCCGCTGACCGCCCTGCTGGTGCCGCTCGCCGTGTTCGGCCTGCCCTGGCTGTTCGACACCACCCGCTCCGACACCCACCGGATCGAACGCCTCGAAGCGCTCTCCGAGTGGACCCAGCGCATCGCGGACGTGCTGCTGCTCGGCGTCGGCCTCAACCAGGCGATCGTCACCAGCCGCCGCACCGCCCCCGCCGCCCTGGAGGAGGAGATCGGCGAGCTCGCCGCCCGCCTCCAGGCCCGCTGGCGGCCGGAGGAGGCGCTGCGCGCCTTCGCCGACAGCCTCGCCGACGCCACCGCCGACAAGGTGCTCGCCGCGCTCCTCCTGCGGGCCGGCGACAGCGGCCCCGGCCTCGCCCGCGCGCTCGCCGACATGGCCGACTCGGTGCGCGAGGAGGTGCGCCAGCGCCGCGCCATCGAGGCCGACCGCTCCAAGCACCGGACCACGATCCGCTGGCTGGTCGGCATCATCACGCTGGTGATAGTGGTCGGCGCCTTCAACTCCGACTACACCCGCCCGTACACCACCCTCGTCGGGCAGGTCGTGCTCGCCGTCGTCGCCGCGCTGTTCGTCGCCATCATCGCGTGGATGCGCGCGCTCGCCTCCCACCCGCCGGTGCCCCGGCTGCTGGTGGCCGACCGGCGCAGCCGCACCGGCCGCCGCCGTGCCGCGCCCGGCCAGGACGCCCAAGGCGCCGACGAGGCAGCGGAGTTGCTCGGGGAGGCCCGATGATCTCGCCGTGGTCCGTCCTGGCCGGTGCCGCCGCGGCCGGCGGCGTCGCGCTGCTGATCGCCGAACTGCGCCCGGCGCCGCCGGACCTGCGCCAGGCCCTGGACCGGCTGCACCGCGTCCCCGCCGACCGCCCCGAGGACCCGGACGAGCGCCCGCGCTGGTACGACCGGATCGGCGAGCGCTCCGTCGCCGTGCGCGGGGTGCGCGTCCCGCACCGCGAACTCGCCCTGATCGGCCGCACCCCGGCCCGTTTCATGGTGCACAAGCTGCTGTTCGCCGTGATCGGCCTGATGCTGCCCGCCTACCTGGCGGCGGTGTTCGCCGTCGTGGACGTCCAACTGCCCTTCGCCCTGCCGATGGTGGCCGGGCCGCTGCTGGCCGCGCTGCTCTGGTTCGTCCCCGACGCCATCGTCGCCGGCGAGGCCAAGGAGGCGCGCGTCGAGTACCTGCACGGCATCGCCGCCTACCTCGAACTCGTCGCGCTCGAACGGGCCGCCGACTGCGGGCCGGCCGAGGCGCTGCGCCGGGCCGCCTCGGTCGGGCGCGGCACGGTGTTCCTGCGCATCCGCGACGCCCTCGACCGCGCCGCCACCGACCGCATGCCGCCGTGGGCCGGGCTGGACGCGCTGGCCGCCGAACTCGGCCTCACCCCGCTCCAGGACGTCGCCGACATCATGCGCCTGTCCGGCACCGACGGCGCCGCCGTGTACGACACCCTGCGGGCCCGCGCCAAGGGCCTGCGGGGCGAACTGCTCGCCGAGGACCTGGCCCGCGCCAACGCCGACAGCGAGCGGATGGTCGCCCCCGGGTCCGCGCTGACCCTGCTGATGACCGTCCTGATCGTCTTTCCCGCCCTCCACCAGATGCTCGCCTGACGTCCGCCCCGCGCCCCCCCGGCGGCCCGGGCCGCCCCCCAGACCAACGACCCACACAAACTCCGACAAGACCAGATCCCCCCGCGCGTCGCGCCGCACTCTCTTAGGGGCGG
>NZ_JBHWGD010000001.1:0-18414 GCF_042733235.1 Kitasatospora sp. NPDC059722 | reverse complement strand
GGGCGCCGGCGCCCCGTGTGGTGTCCTCTCTCTTGGCGTTCGCCCCCCCCCCCCCCTCCTGCCGCTCGCGGCGCGCCGGCGCCGCCGGGGGGGCGCACGAGCCCGCACCGCACCGCACCTCACCTCACCACCGGGAGAACCCGATGACCCACCTGGCCGTCCGGCTCAAATACCTGGCCGGGCTGTTCCTGCGGCCCGTGCTCCTGCCCGTCCAGTTCGCCCTGCTGCTGTTCACCTTCCGGCTCGGCCGGCTGCGCGCCGCCCGGGCCCGCGGCGACCGCGGCGCCATCAGCATCGAACTCGCCCTCGCCATCATCGCGCTGGTGGTCGTCGCCGGCGCCGTCGCGGCCTCGCTGGTGATCCTGCAGAAGAAGGTGTCCACCAAGGTCGAGCAGGACCCGAAGTACCCGGGCGGCGCGGCAACCTGATGGTGGGCGACAAGCGCCGTTCGCGCGGCAGCGGCAGCGGCAGCGGCGGCAGCAGTGGCAGCGGGAGTGACCGGGGAGCGATGAGCTTGAGCCTGGCCATCGTCTTCCCGGTGGTCCTGCTGCTCCTGCTGCTGGTCGTGCAGGCCTCGCTGTGGTGGTACGCGCGGCAGGTCGCGCTCACCGCCGCCCGCGAGGGCGCCGAGGCCGGCCGCACGCAGAGCGCGGCGGGCGCGGCGACGAAGGGCGCGCCGGACGACGCGGCGGACCAGGCGGCGAAGGACGCGGCGGCGCGCGCGCAGGCCGAGGACTTCCTGCAGCGGCAGGGCAGCGGCACGTACGAGGTGAGCACCGACGGCAGCACCGCGCAACGGGTGCGGGTCACCGTCCGGCTGACCCCGACGCTGCTGATCCCCGGTCTGTCCGCGCCGCACATCACCCAGTTCGCGGAGGCGCCGCGCGAGCGCTTCGTTCCGCCGGGAGCGGCGCCGGGGGCGGCGCCGTGAGCGGGCGGTCCGGGCCTTCCGCGCGCACGCGGTGGCGTCCGGCCGGGGTGCGGCGACGGCCGGACCGTGGCGGGGTGGCCATCGAGGCGGCGATCATCGCGCCGTACGTGGTCGGGCTGGTCCTGATCGCGATCGCGGCGGGGCGCCTGCAGACCACCTCCGCGACGGTAGAGGCGGCGGCCCGCTCGGCCGCCCGCACGGCCTCGCTCGTCCGCAGCTTCGACGGGATGGCGGAGCCGGCCAAGGAGGCGGCCCGCGACCAGCTGAAGCAGCAGGGCGTCTCCTGCGGCAACCTCTCGGTGACCGTCACCCAGGGGGAACTGGAGCTGCCGGGCGGCGCCGTCGCCACCGTCAAGGTCCGGGTGGTGTGCGACGTCGGGCTCGGCGACCTGCTCGGCGGGCTCTCCGGGGTGCCCGGGACGAAGACCCTGGCCGGCGAGTTCACCTCCGTGGTGGACCGCTACCGGGGCGCGTGACGACAGGTGGGCCGGATCCGGGGATTGGGGACGGCCCGGGCGGGGGAGACGCAAGCGGAGAGCGCCCGGGCGATGACGGAACGGGGCCGGGCGGCGCCCGGTGGGGGCCGGTGGCGTGCGGGGCGGTCGGGGCGGGGCCGGCCGGCTCGGGGGCGAACGGCTTCGGGGCGAACGGCTCGGGGACGAGCGGGGACGAGCGGGGACGAACGGCATTGGGACGAACGGCTCGGGGACGAGCGGGGACGAAGGGCCAGGGGGCGAACAGCGGTGGGGAAGTCCGAGGGGGTGTGAAGGTGCGTGCACGTGAGGGTGCCGGGCCGCACGGCCGGCCGACCGGTCTGCTGCGCCTGCGGCGGCCGCGGCGGCGGTCCGACCGCGGTGCGGTCTCGCTCTTCGTGGCGATCTGCGCCGTCTACCTGGTGTTCGTGATCGCCATCGTCGTCGACGTCGGCGGCCGCCTGCGGGTCGTCGAACGCAACGACGCCTACGCGCAGGAGGCGGCCCGGGTCGGCGGACAGCAGCTCGACCAGGCCCTCGTCCTCCAGGGCAAGGGCATCCAGGTCCAGCACGACTACGCCCTGAAGGCCGTCGACGCCTACCTCGGGCTGTACGGACTCACGGCGGCCGGGGTCACGTTCTCGGCGGACGGCAAGGTCGTCACCGTCACGGTGGTGACGGACTTCCGGCCGGTCCTGCTGGGCTCCCTCGGAGAGCGTCAGGTAACGGGCAGGGGCAGTGCCACCCTCGTCCACGGAGTCGAGAAAGCGGAGACCGACTGATGGCCGCGCCACGTGCAAAGGACCAGGCCCGACCCGCCCCGGACCAGGCCCGGACCACCCGGAGCCACAAGCGGGTCCCGCAGGCCCCCGCCCGGCGGGCGCCGGGCGGGCGCGGGCGCGCCGGGGCCGTGATCACCGCGCTCGCCGCGCTGGTCACCCTGGCCGCCCTGCTGCTGGGCCTGCCCGCCCTCCTGCTCTACGGGACCCAGGCGGTCGCCGCGATGGGCGACGTCGCCCCGGACGGCATCGGCCAGGCGCTCACCGGCCCGGACGACGGGCGGCTGTTCCTGTGGCTGCTGGTCGTCGTCGGCTGGCTGGCCTGGGCCTGCTTCGCGCTCTCCGTCCTGCTGGAGGTCCCGGCCCAGCTGCGCGGGCGGATCGCCCGCCGGATCCCGGCGTTCGGCTGGAGCCAGCGGATGGCCGCCGGGCTGGTCGGCGCGGTGCTCGCGCTGCTGCCGGTGGCCGGTTCGTCCTTCGCCGCTGTCTCCGAGCGGCCCCAGGCCGCCACGGCCACGGCCCAGTTGACGGCCGGCGTGCAGCGCGCCGCCCTGCCGGCGGCGCAGGCCGCGCCCGCCCTCGCGGCCGCCGCCGAGCAGCACCCCAGCTACACCGTGCGTGACAGCCGGCCCGCCGACAGCCTGTGGTCCATCGCCGAGCGGCAACTGGGCTCGGGCGAGCGCTGGGTGGAGATCGCCAGACTCAACGACGGCCGGACGATGGACGGTTCGGGCGTCCGCTTCGACGCCGACCGGCCGATCCAGCCCGGCTGGGAACTCCTCATGCCCGCCGACGCGAAGCCGGACGAGGCCAAGTCGCCCGCTCAGGCGCCCGCTTCCGCCCCCGCGCCGACGCAGCCGGCTTCGCAGGCCCCGCAGACCCCCCAAGCGGGCACGGAGGCCACCGGCACCGAGGCCACGGGCGCGGCGGGTGCCCAGGCCGCCGGCGGACACGGGACGGTGACCGTCAAGGAAGGGGACAGCCTCTCCGCCATCGCCCAGCGCGAGTTGGGGGACGGCGACGCCTGGCCGAGGATCTTCGACGCCAACAAGGGCGCCCAGGCCCCGGACGGCGAACGCCTGACCGACCCGGACCAGCTGGTGCCGGGCATGGTGCTCACCGTCCCCGGCGCGGCCACTGCGCCTGCTCCTGCCCCTGCGCCGGCCCCAGCTCCCGCCCCGACGCCCGACCCGGCGCCGGCCCCCGCGCAGCAGACGCCCGCGCCGTCCGCCCCGGCCGGCCAGCCGCCCGCGACGCAGGCACCCGCGACGCAGGCTCCGGCGCCCGCACCCACCCAGGCCGCGCCGACGCCTGCTCCCTCGCACGCCCCGGGCCACACCCCCGCACCCGCGCCCGCCGCCCACGCCGACCCGGCGCCCAGCGACGACTACACCGTCGCCCTCGCCGCCTCCACCGTCGGCGTCCTGCTCGCCGCCATCATGATCGGCACCGTCGCCCACAAGCGCGGCGGCCAGCTGCGGGCCCGCCGCCCCCGGCACCGCATCACCATGCCCGAGGCCGAGGCCGCCTCCTTCGAGAACGAGCTCAGGGCCCGTCAGGACGACGCCGGCCTCGACCTGCTCGACCGCGCCCTGCGCACCATGGCCCGCAACACCGTCCGCGGCGGCAAGCGCCTGCCCGCGATCATCGCGGCCCGGATCACCCCCGGCCACACCGTCGAGCTCCACCTCTCCGGCCCGGCCGCGCCCATCGCGCCCTTCCGCGCCGCGCACGCCCCCAACGTGTGGTGGTGCAGCCCCGACGCCGGCGACCTCCTCAACGCCACCCAGGCCCGCAAGACCGCCGCCCCCTACCCGGCCCTGGTCACCCTCGGCACCGCGCCGGACGGCTCGGTCGTCCTCGCCGACCTGGAGACCGTCCGCCTCCTCCACCTCTCCGGGCACCCCGACGACGCCCGCGACGTCCTGCGCACCCTCGCCATCGAGCTCGCCCACAGCCCGCTCGCCGACCGGCTCCACCTCCACCTCGTCGACCTCGCCGAGGACGTGCCGATCAGCGGCCCGGCCGCCGAACGCGTCCACCGCCACCCGACGCTCGAAGCCGCGCTCGCCGCCCTCGGCCCGCGCACCGCCAAGGCCCGCGCCACCCTCGTCGCCGCCGAGGCCACCAGCCCGCGCGAGGCCCGCAGCCGCGGACAGGCCGACGAGTCCTGGACCCCGGAGATCGTCCTCTGCGCCCAGCAGCCCGGCGGCGGCGTCCCCGCCGAACTCGGCCGCCTGCTCGACGCCCGGCCGCGCACCTGCGTCGCCGTGGTCACCCGCGCCCCCGAGCGCGGCACCGGGCCGGTCGCCCGCTGGACCCTCCCGACCACCGGCCAGGCCGCCATCCCCGGCCTGCACCTGACCGTCGAGCTCCAGCGGCTCACCGGCGCCCAGTACGACCAGGTCGCCGAACTGCTCCGGGCCGCCGACGACGCCACCCAGCACCCGGCGCCCGCCTGGACCCTGGACGGCCCCGGGAACGACGACGCCGACGACGGCTTCGGCGACGACTCGGACACGGCCGAACTGCCCGCCGCCGTACCGGTGCTGGCTACGGTCGGCGGCCCGGTCGAGGAGGGCGCGAACGGCGCCGCTGGGGCCGGCGGGGTTGGTGGGGCCGGCGGGGCTGGTGGGGTCAGCGGGGCTGGTGAGGCCAACGGCGTCGGCGGCTCCGGCGCGGGGGCCGGGGCGCGGGCGCTCACCCGGGTCATCGGCACGGGCGCGAGCCCGTTCGCGAGCACCGACCCGGCGGCGCCGACGACCGGGACCGGGCGGCACGCCGTCAACGGGCTCGGGCGCAAGGCGGTGACGGGGCAGGTGCCGCCGGTCCTGCCGCCGGTCCTGCCGCTCGGGCCGGTCACCCCGCTCGGGCCGGTCGTGCCCGCCGTGCCCACCGGGCCTGCGGCTCAGGCCGTGCCGGTCGAGCAGCCTGTCGAGGACGGTGCCGGCGAGGGCAGCGAGGACACCACCCGGGACCTGCGGGTACCGGGGCCGGCCGCCGTTGTGCTGCCGGTCCAGCCGGTCGCGCCGGTCGCGCCGGTCGCGCCGGAGTCCGTGGCCCCGGTGCCCGTAGTCCCGGCACCCGTGGCCCCGGCGCCCGCCGTCGAGCCGGCTGCCGAGCCCGCGCCGACGCACGACCCGGCACCGGCGTCCACCGGCGCGGCCCCGCGGATCCCGGCCCGTCCGGAGCCGGGGACCGGTCCCGCCGCCACCGCCCCGGTCGTGGTCACGGCCGTCGGCACCACGGCCACCGCCACCACGGCCGCCGGTCGCACCGACAGCGACGACCTCCTCGCGATCCTCCGCTCCCCGGAGGCCCACAGCGCCCGCAACGCGCCCCGGATCCGGCTGCTCGGCCCGGTCGACGTGGCAGGCGCCGTCGGCACCGTCGAACCCGGCCACCTGCCCCGGCTCACCGAACTCGCCGCCTACCTCGCGCTGCGCCCGGGCGCCGACCACGCGGCCCTCGACCACGACCTCCACCCGGGCGCGGCCCACCTCGACCCGCACCCCACCACCGCCGACGCCGTGAGCCCGCTGTCCGGCAAGATCGCGGGCCTCGCCGCGTGGCTCGGCGTCACCCCCGAGGGGCGTGCGTTCCTGCCCACCGACACCGCCGACGGCTACTCCTACGCCCCGGCCGTCACGTGCGACTGGGACGAGTTCCGCAGCCTCTACCGGCGCGGCATGCGCAGCACCAGCGCCACGGCGGACGCCGCGCTCGCGCACGCCCTGGCCCTGGTCCGGGGCGCCCCGTTCGCCGAGGCCCCGCCCGCGTCGTACGGGTGGGCCGAGGCCGAGCGCCAGGACATGATCGCCGCCATCGTCGACACCGCCCACGAACTCGCCGCCCGCCGCCTCCAGTACGGCGACCACCGCAGCGCCGAGGCCGCCGTCTTCCGCGGCCTCGCCGTCGCCCCGGACGTCGAGCTGCTGCACCGCGACCTCTTCTACGCGTACGCCTCGGCCGGCGCCCGGGACCAGCTCCTGCGCGCCGTCAACCGCCTCGACGCCCTGAGCCGCCGCACCGGCCGCGACCTGGACGCCGACACGGTCGCCCTCCTCCGCGACCTCCTGGCCGGCTCCTGACCACCGTCCTCCGGCGGTGGGCCCGCCCGCCGCCGGAGGGGGTGTCACGCGGTGCCCGCGCGGGCACAGTTCGATCACCGCGCCGCCGGAATCCGCACACGACGGGGGAGTGCCGTGGCGGTCCCCCGGGTTCCTCGGCCAATGTGCTTGATCGGAACGGAAGTTGACGGGCGAGGGCCGGGTTCCGGGCCGACCGGCGCGCCGATCGGCGACCCGGCCTGGATCGGGTGCGCCGGGATCTCGTAGGGTGGCCGAAACGGGAGTGGTGCCGCGCACCACGCAGTAAGGGCATCAGACGCCGCACGAGCGGCGGGGTGGGGCGGTGACCAGAAGATGGCGGAGACGACAGCTGTCCCAGGAGGCCCCGAACCGGCAGCGGACGCGGGGCCCCTGGACGCCGTGCCGCCGCCCCCGCGCATCCCGGGCGACGAGCACCCGCCCGGCCCGGCCGCCCTGTACGAGCCGCTGGACGTCCCCATGTCCGCGCCCACGCCCGTGACCGCGCCTGGGTCGGCGCCCATGCCTACGCCTGCGCCGGTACCGGTGATGCCGCCGGCCGCGCCGACTGGATGGACCCTCACCGGCATGCCCGCCGTGGGCGCCCCGGGCCCCGCGCCCGTGCAGGCCCCGGCCCCGGCACCCTCCTTCGCGACGCCGCTGCCGTTCTCGGTGCCCGGTGTCGGCGGCGGACTGGGGGCGGCGCCGCGCGGGCGGATCCTGGTGGTCGAAGGCGGCTACGGCAGCGCCGGCCGCCGCACCTGGGGCCGCGGCGTCCCCGCCCAGGCGACGGTGCTGTCCGCGATGCTCGCCGCCGTCTCGCCCCAGGTGCTGCTCGCCGCGGACGCGGTCGACGCCGTCCACCTGCCCGGCGCCAGCGACCCGCACACCGTCCTCGCCCACCTGCGGGCCGCAGCCCGCCACCCCGGGCCGCTCCTCGTCCACCTGGGCGGCCACCTGGTCGCCGACAAGCGCGGCGGGCAACTCCACCTCACCCTGCGCGACTCCAAGGCCGCGAGCATCCGCCAGGACGGCCTGCCCTGGCAGGCGATCGCCGCCGAGCTGAGCCACCGCCCGGCCGACTGGCAGACCCTGGTCATCGCCGACCTCAGCGCCGACCAGAACGCCTGGCCCCTCCTCCAGACCGGCGGCCCCGGTGCCGCCGCCCCGCTGAGCGACGGCGTCCCGCTGTGGGCCGTCGTCAGCCCGGACCCGGAGCAGATCGGCACCTTCACCCGCGCCCTCATCGAGGCCCTGCACGGCGGCCGCCCGGGCGCGGGCGAGGTCCTCGCGCCCGAACAGCTGCGCCAGCAGGTGTACTCGGTGCTGCGCCCGGACGTGGTCATCGTCGCGACGCACGCTCCGGACCGCCCGGTCTTCCGCAACACAGCCCGCCGCACCGACGGTCCGGTGGCGGACGCGCTGCCGGTGGGCGCTGCGCCGGTTGAGGCCGTGCCGGTGGACGTGGTGCCGGTGGGCGCTGCGCCGGTTGAGGCCGTGCCGGCCCAGCCGGGGGCTCCGGTCCCTGCTGCGGCCCCCGAAGCCGAAGCCGAGGCCGCCGAAGCCGAGGCCGTCGAGCCCGAGTTCATCGAGCCCGAGGCCGGTGAGCCCGAGGCTTTCGTGTCCGATGCTGTCGCCACAGCGGTCGTCGAGGAGGTCGTCGAAGAGGAGCCCGCTCCCGAGGCCTCGGTCGACGGCCTGGTGAGCCTCCGCAAGGCCGGCGTGCCGCCCACCCCGCGACCGCCCGCGCGCCCGGTCACCCTGCAGAAGCAACTGCCCGACGTCCCGAGGACCATGACGCTCCGCGCGCTCATGCTGACCGACGTTGACGTTGACGTTGACGTCGAGGCCGACGCCGAGGCCGGTGCCGTGGCCGTGGCCGACGTTGACACCGAGGACGTCGCTGTCGAGGACGTCACCCCGACCCCGACGTCGGGAGTGAGGCTCGCGAAGGCCGCGTCGCCCCTTCCGTACGCCGCTCCGGTCGTGGACGAGCCGCAGGACGCCGTCGTCGAGCCGGAGCCGGAGGGTGTGGTGGTGCCGGCTCCGGACTTGGAGGAGGAGCTCCAGTCCGAGGCCGAAGTCCCGCTGGAGGAGCCCCGGTTCGAGGAGGACGTTCCGGTGGAGGAGCCCCCTCTGCTCGACGAGCCTGCTCCGCTCGAAGAGGCGCCCGGGCCCGAGGCCCAGGCCGAGCCCGAGGCGCAGCCCGAGCCCGGGACGTCGGACGAGTCCGGGACGTCGGACGAGCCCGCGGATCCGGCCGCAGCGGAGGACCCCGCGTCCGCCGGCCCCGAGCCGCGCGCCGACTACCGCGAGACGCTCGGCCGGATCGTCCGCAGCGCGGACGCGGGTGACCACGCCGCCGCCACGGACCTCGCGTTCGCCCTCGAACTGGAGGCGATCGCCGAGCACGGCGCGGTCTCCGAGCCGGTCCTCCAGGTCCGGCAGGTCCGGGCGCACGTGTGCCGGCTCGCGGGCAAGCCGGCCGAGGCCGCGGACATCTACCGCGAGGTGGCGCTGACCCTGCTCCGCTCGCAGGGCGCGGACCACCCGGAGACCCAGCAGGCGGCCACGAACGCCGAGGCCTGCTGGCGGGCGATCAAGGACCGCACGGAGGCCATCCGCATCGCGCCGGAGATCATCGAACTGCGCGCCTACCTCCCGGGCCCCGAGGGCCGCAAGCTCCGCGCCGCCGAGCGCTACCTCGCCCAGCTGGCGGCGCCGGGCAACTGACCGGCGGCAGCCGACGGGTGACAGGTAACAGCGAACAGATAACAGATTTCGAAATCTGTTATCTGTTTGCTGTTACCTGTTCGCTGTCATCCGTTCGCGCCCCGCGCGCACCCCTCCGAACGCCACTGGGCGGGAAGTCGGCCGCCGCCGACTTCCCGCCCAGTGCATGTGCTGTCGCTGTCGCGCAGGTATCTACCGGAAGTCCCTACCGGAGGTCCCTACCGCGTGCAGCTGCCGTGCTGCGTCCCTGCTGTGACCGATGAAGGTCCGTCACCGGCCCGCGAGGGCGTGGACGAACTTCGTGCCGTCGATGGTGCCGAGGCCGCTGGCGAGGTCGTAGCCCTCGGTCGCGTTGTAGCCGGTGACGCCGTTCCAGCCGTTGTCGCCGTCCTTGACGTCCGTGATGCCGCTCCAGTCGCTCGGGAGCAGGCTCAGGCCGTACATGCGCCAGTTGATCTGGCCGAGGCGGTAGCCGGCGGCCTGGTCGGCCAGGGCGACGATGCCCGAGAACAGCGGGGTGGCCTCGCTGGTGCCGCCGGTGAGGTGCCAGCCGACCGCGGTCGGGTCGTACGACTCGTACGTCCAGGCGGCGCCGTCGACGGCCGCGCTCATGCTGATGTCCGGGGTGCCGCGGTGGTTGCCGGTGACGTTGGCGACGCCGGCCTGGTACCACGGGCGCTCGAAGATGCCGGAGACGCCACCGCCGCCGGCGCCGGACTTGTCGTGCCACACCTTGTCGGCCGCGGTGCGGTTGCCGTTGTCGTCCAGGGTCAGCTGGGTGCCGCCGACCGAGGTGACCAGCGGGTCCGAGGACGGCCACGAGTTGACCTTGTACGGGTACAGGTCGGTGCCGTTGGTCTGCGCGTCGGTGGCGCCGTTGTCGCCGGAGGCGGCGAGCACGGTGACGTTGTGGGCCGCGGCGGACTTGAACGCGTAGCGCAGGTCGGTCAGGGACTTGAAGTCGCCCTTGTCGTAACCCGGGAACGTGTTCTCGGTGGCGCCGAAGCTCTGCGAGATGACGTCGCCGACGCCCTTCTTGATGAGGTCCTTCTCGGCGTCCATCATCTCGGGCAGGCCGGTGGTGCCCTCGGTCTCGGCGACACCGGTCTCGACCAGGACGATGTGGGCGTCGGGGGCCATCGCGTGGGCGTACTCGACGTCCAGGGTGGTCTCGCCGGCCCAGCCGGTGTGGTCGGGGTTCTTCGGGTCGAAGACGGGGACGTTGCCCCACTTGACGACCTCGACGTTGGTGTCCTTGATGCCCCACTGCTTGTCGAAGACCTCCAGGTCGTGCTGGATGGTCGGCGAGCCGAAGGAGTCGACGATGACGATCGTGCGGCCCTTGCCGGTGATGCCCTCCTGGTACAGCGGGCCCAGGTTGTAGGCCTTCTGGTACTGGAGCGGCGAGTAGCAGTGGATGCCGATCTGGCTGACGCACTGGGTGGTGGTCAGCGGGGCCGGGCGGGTCGTGGCGAGGTGGTGTCCGGCCGAGGCGGGCTGGACGTGGACGCCGGCCAGGTTGTGCGAGGGCGCTGCGACGGCAGCGCCGACCGCCGGGACGGAGACGGTGCCGGCCGTGACGGCGGTCGCTCCTACGGCGAGCAGAGCCAGGGCGCGACGGAGGGTAGCGGGGCTGCCCATGGGACTCCTTGGGGGACGCAGGGCCCGACCTTGGTCCGGTCGGGTCGGTCCGGCCATCCCATCGATTGCCACATGATCATGCCATAGTCATTTTGTGGGGTGGTGTTACGAACGGCATGGTCATGTTCGGCCACGCGAAAAGGTAAAGGCCGTCCCAGGGGAAAGTAACTCCGCTGCTGGGACGGCCCGTTGACTACACGTCGGGAAGCCTCGCCGATTTCACAGTTTTCACCGTGTTGGCCAACTTTACCAAGTTCATCGGCGCGGGGTAAGCCTTCGTCGGGTCAGCGTGCCCCGCCGTTGACGTACAGGGTCTGCCCGCTGACGTACGAGGCGTCCTCGCTCGCGAGGAACACGACCACCGAGGCGATCTCCTCCGGCTGTCCGACCCGCCGCAGCGGGGTCCTGGCGGACACCTCGGCCTGGTGCTCCTCGGCCGAGCTGCCGACCCGCTCCGCGGTCGCGGCGGTCATCGCGGTGGCGACGTAGCCGGGCGCGACGGCGTTGACGTTGATGTTGAACGGGCCCAGCTCGATGGCCAGGGTCGCGGTCAGCCCCTGGATGCCGGCCTTGGCGGCGGCGTAGTTGGCCTGGCCGCGGTTGCCGAGCGCCGAGCGCGAGCTGAGCGAGACGATCTTGCCGAACTTCTGTGCCACCATGTACTTCTGCGCGACGTGGCTGCAGTTGTAGGCGCTGGTCAGGTTGACCGTCAGCACCGCGTCCCAGTCGGCCTTCGGCATCTTGAAGAACAGGTTGTCCCGGGTGATCCCGGCGTTGTTGACCAGGATGTGCACGCCGCCGAGGTCGGCGGCGACCCGGGCGAACACCGCCTCGACGGCGTCGTAGTCGGCCACGTCGCAGCCGTACGCCCGTGCCGTGCCGCCCTTGGCGGTGATCTCGGCGACCGTCCCGGCCGCGCGCTCGGCCGTGAGGTCGACGACGGCGACCGCCGCGCCCTCCTCGGCCAGCCGGCGGGCCGTCGCCGCGCCGATGCCCTGCGCCGCACCGGTGACCACGGCGACCTTTCCTGCGAAACGCGACACTTCGTACTCCCTGGGGGGTGGGTCCTGAGGGTGGATATGTAGACAAAGGGATGTCCGGATAAAACCAGGTCCGGACAAAACGACGTCAGGACGAGCCGGAACGTCGGAACGAGCGGAACGATTGGAGCGAGTGGAACGAACCAGCGGAACGCAGGAACGAGCCGGAACGTCAGGCGTTCTCGACCAGCACGGCCGTGCCCTGCCCGACGCCCACGCACATCGTGGCGAGCCCGCGCCGCGCGCCGGTGCGGTGCATTCGGTGCAGCAGCGTCGTCAGGATGCGGGCGCCGGAGCCGCCGAGCGGGTGGCCGAGGGCGATCGCGCCGCCGCTCGGGTTGACGCGCTCGGGGTCGATGCCCAGCCCGTCCATGGAGGCCAGCGCCTGGGCCGCGAACGCCTCGTTCAGCTCGGCCGTGTCGACGTCGCCGATCGACCAGCCGCTGCGCCCGAGCGCCTTCCGCGTCGCGGGCACCGGGCCGATGCCCATGACGTCCGGGTGCACCCCGGCGGAGGCCCCGGCGACGTACCGGCCGAGCGGCTCCAGGCCCAGGTCGCGCAGCGCCTCCTCGCTGACCAGGACGAGCCCGGCGGCGCCGTCGTTCATGGGCGAGGCGTTCCCGGCGGTGACGGTGCCGTCCGGGCGGAACGCGGGCTTGAGCCGGGCGAGCTTCTCCAGGCTGGTGTCCTCGCGGATGCCCTCGTCCAGAGCCACCGTCACGCCGTCCGGCCGCTCGACCGGGATCAGTTCCGCGTCGAAGTGCCCGTCCTTGCGCGCGGCGGCGGCCCGCTGGTGGCTGCGCAGCGCGAAGGCGTCCTGGCGTTCGCGGCCGATGCCGTACCGGCCGGCCACCTCCTCGGCGGTCTCGCCCATGCTGAGGACGCCGTGCAGTTCGGCCATCCGGGGGTTGGTGAGCCGCCAGCCGAGCCGGGTGTCGTAGGTCTCGATCCGGTGCGGGAGCGCCTCGTCGGGGCGGGGGAGAACGAAGGGGGCGCGGGTCATCGACTCGCAGCCGCCGGCGAGCACGACGTCGGCCTCGCCGGAGCCGATCGCCCGCGCGGCGAGCGTGACGGCCTCCAGGCCGGAGGCGCAGAGCCGGTTGACGGTGGCGCCGGGGACGGTGTCGGGCAGGCCGGCGAGCAGGACGGCCATCCGGGCGGCGTTGCGGTTGTCCTCGCCGGCCTGGTTGGCGGCGCCCCAGTAGACGTCGTCGATGCGGGCGGGGTCGAGGGCGGGCACATCGGCGAGCAGGGCGCGCAGCACGGTGGCCGAGAGGTCGTCCGGCCGGACCGTGGCGAGCGCTCCGCGCAGCCGGCCGATGGGTGTGCGGCGGGCGGCGGCGAAGTAGACGGGACGCACGTCGTCGGGCTCCTTGTCCAGTGGAGGGGTGGGGGTGTCCTGGTCGGATGGTTCAGGAGGCTCAGGTGGCTAAGAGGGCTCGGAGGGCTCAGAAGGCGTTGACGCCGGTGAGCGCGCGGCCGATGAGCAGCTGGTGGATCTGGCTGGTGCCCTCGTAGAGGGTCATGACCCGCGCGTCGCGCAGGTACTTGCCGACCGGGTACTCGTCGATGAACCCGTAGCCGCCGAACACCTGGAGCGCGTTGTTGGCGGCCCGGACGGCGGCCTCGCTCGCGTAGAGCTTGGCGACGGAGGACTCGGTGGCGAACGGCAGGCCGCGTTCGATGTGGTCGGCGACCTTCCAGGTGAGCAGCCGGGCGGCCTCGACGTCGACGGCGATGCCGGCCAGCAGTTCCTGGACGAGTTGGTGCGAGGCGATCGGTTTGCCGAACTGTTCGCGCTCCCCGGCGTAGCGCACGGCGGCCTCCAGGCAGGCGCGGGCGATGCCGACGCAGCCGGCGGCGACCGACATCCGGCCCTTGGCGAGGGCGCCCATCGCCACGCCGAAGCCCTTGCCGACGGCGCCGAGCCGGGAGCCGTCGGGCACCCGGACCGCGTCGAAGGAGAGTTCGGCGGTGGCCTGGCCGCGCAGGCCGAGCTTGCCGTGGATCTCGGTGCGGGTGAAGCCGGGCAGGTCGGTGGGGACGAGGAAGGCGGTGATGCCCTTGTGGCCGCGCTGCTGCGGGTCGTCGCCGCCGGTGCGGGCGAAGACGAGGGCGACGTCGGCCCAGGTGCCGTTGGTGATGAAGGTCTTGGCGCCGCTGATCAGCCAGTCGTCACCGTCCCGGACCGCCCGGGTGGTGAGGTTGGCCGCGTCCGAGCCGGTGCCGGGTTCGGTGAGGGCGAAGCACGCGAGGGCCTCCCCGGAGGTGAGCCGGGGGAGCCAGTGGCGCTTCTGCTCCTCGGTGCCGTGGCTGTTGATCGACTTGGCGACGAGCCCGAGGGAGACGGAGACGATGCCGCGCACCGCCGAGTCGCCGCGTCCGAGCTCCTCCAGGACGAGGCAGTAGGCGAGGTGGTCGCCGCCGCTGCCGCCGTACTCCTCGGGCAGGGTGAGGCCGAGGAAGCCCAGCTTGGCGAGTTTGCCGACGATCGCGCGGTCCACGGACTCGGCGCGGTCCCACGCGGCGGCGTACGGGGCGATCTCGCGGTCGGTGAACTCGGCGGCGAGTTCCCGGACGGCGGTCTGCTCCTCGGACAGCTCCAGATTCACGGCGGCTCCCGGTTCCGGGCCCGGCGAGGGGCTGTCGCGCCCACCGACCTTCCGTGCCCATTAAACTAGCGCTGCAAGTTTTACGGGGGGACTGTAGCTCCGACCGGGCCGTGCTGGGAAGAGGCGCCTGTCAGAATCGGTCCCCGACCCACCCGACCGGAGGACTCCGGCCGGACGGACCGCCCGAGGAACCGGAGGAAGCCGCTCGATGGCCCGCCCGCGCACCCCGCTGCTCAGCCGCGAGCGCATCGTCTCCGCGGCGCTGCGGCTGATCGACGCCGAGGGCCTGGACGCCCTCTCCACCCGCCGACTCGCCACCGAGCTGTCGGTCAGCGGGCCGTCGCTCTACAACCACTTCGCGACCAAGGACGAGCTGCTGGACGCGGTCGTCGACACCGTCATCGGGGAAGTCGACCTATCGATGTTCGGCGGATCGCCGGGCACGGCGGGTGCGCCGGGCACGGCGGCGCCGACCCCGTGGCCGGAGGCGCTGCGCGACTGGGCCCGCTCCTACCGCGCCGCGCTGGCCGCCCACCCCAACATCGTCCCGGTGCTCGCCCAGGGCCCCGGCCGCCGGCCGCACGCGCTGCGCCTGGCCGACGCCGTGTTCGGGCACCTGGTGGACGCGGGGTGGCCGCGCGGCCAGGCCACCCGGATCGGCGCGCTGATGCGCTACTTCGTCACCGGCTCGGCGCTGGCCTCCTTTGCGGCCGGGTTCCCGGCGGACGCGGAGCTGTACGACGTCGCCGACTACCCGCACCTCGGCGAGGCGCACCGGCTGGCCGGCCATCGGGGCACCGTCGACGAGGCCGCGTTCGAGACCGGTCTGGAGGCGCTCCTCGACGGGCTGGCGCTGCGCTTCGAGCGCCTCACCGGGGCGGGCGCGTAGCCCGCGCCGGCGGCCGGCCCCGCCTCGTCACCGGCGCCCGCACGTCACAAGGGCCCGCGCGTCACCAGCGCCCGCGCGTCACCAGGGCTCGCGTGCCAGGAAGGCCGGGCGCAGCGACGGGTCCACCGGGTCGTAGTAGCGGTGATAGACGGGGGTGAGCCCGCCGGAGACCGGGGGCACGATCCAGCTCCAGTCCGCCGGGGTGGGCCGGCCGAGGCGCTTCTCCTGCGCGACGTGCTTGAGGAAGCGCTCCGACTCGGTGTGGTGGTCGGCCATCGTCACCCCCGCCTCCTGGAAGGAGTGCAGCACGGCGACGTTGAGCTCGACCAGCGCGCGGTCCCGCCAGAGGGTGCGGTCGTTGGAGGTGTCCAGGCCGAGCCGTCCGGCGACGGTGGCGAGCATGTCGTAGCGGTCGGCGTCGGCGAGGTTGCGGGCGCCGATCTCGGTGCCCATGTACCAGCCGTTGAAGGGTGCGGCGGGGTAGCGCACGCCGCCGATCTCCAGTGTCATGTCGCTGATCGCCGGTACCGCGTACCAGCGCAGGCCGAGTTCGGCGAACCAGGCGAACTCGGGGTGGGAGAGCGGGACTTCGAGTGTGGTGTCGTCCGGGAGCTGGTACCACTCGGGGCGCTCGCCGGGCCGTTCCCGGATCAGCAGGGGCAGCACCTCGAAGCGGTCCTCGGCGCACTTCCAGCCCAGGTCCCGGGCGAGGGCGGCGAGTTGGACGCCGGCCGGGTCGCCGGTCACGCCGCCGGTGACATCGTGGGTGATGCCGTCGGGGATGCCGTTCGGGCCGTCCTCCGGGCCGTCCTCCGGGCCGTCGTCAGGGTCGGCGGCCGTCGTCCGGTGGCCGGCGTAGCGGACGAGTTGCTGGTTGAGGATGCGCGCGGCGGGCCGGCCGGGCCGGTCGGGGGCGAACACCGAGACGACCGGGCGGATCCGGCCGCCGTTGCCGGCCAGCCGCAGGTGTTCGAAGCACTCGGCGGCGATGTCGTCGGCCGAGGTGAGGTGGCGCAGGTCGCGCACCACGAGGCTGCGCCAGTACAGCCGGCCGATGCAGCGGGCGGCGTTGCGCCAGGCCAGTTTGGCGCCGTACGCGAGCTCGGCGGGGGTGTGCTCGTAGGTGCCGCTGCGGTCGATCTCGTCGAGCACGGCGCGTATCCGCTCGTCCGGGTCGCCGCCGGCCGCGGGCTGCTCGTGGTGGAACTGCCGGATGAACGAGGTGGCCTGGGCGGGGTCGGTGAACGGCGGGTCCGCCGGGAGCAGCGCGTCGCCCGCGTCGGCGGTGCGGGGCTCCGCGGGGTGGGGCCCGGAACCGTGGGGTCCGGAACCGTGGGGCCCGGAAGCGTGGGACCCGGGGTCGTGGGGTCCGGCGGCGTGTGGCCCGGCGGGGTGGGCCCCGGGGTGGGTGTGGGCATACGGGCAGCCGCCGGCGGGCGCGGCGGCGGATCTGCGGGTGCGAAGCCGGTTGAAGATCAAGACATCCCTCCTGCCGAACAGGAGTACCGGAGCCGGCCGGCCCGCCGCAGGGAGTGAACGATTCGGCCCCCGCACCCGCGCTGATCGCGCTAGGGTGCGGGGGCCGGAGGTCCGGGGCCGGCGGAGCGGCCCGTGTCCTCCCGTCAGCCCATGTCCTCCAGGCGGACGCCCTTCGTCTCCTTCATGTACTTGGCCACGAAGACGATCGACAGCGCGGCGAAGGCGGCGTAGATCAGGTAGGTCGCGGACAGGTTCCAGCGGGACATCGACGGGAACGAGACGGTGATCGCCCAGTTGGCGATCCACTGCGCGGAGGCGGCGACGGACAGGGCGGCGGCGCGGACGCGGTTCGGGAACATCTCGCCGAGCATCACCCAGACGACCACGCCCCACGACATCGCGAAGAACAGCACGAAGGCGTTGGCGGCGACCAGCGCGACGGTGCCCTGGAGGTCGGGCAGGGTGACGTTGTCGCCGCTGCCGGTGGCCGAGGAGAACGCCCAGCCGGCGGCGCCGAGGGCGACGGCCATGCCGGCCGAGCCGATCAGGGCGAGCGGCTTGCGGCCGATCCGGTCCACCAGCAGGATCGCGATCACGGTGCCGAGGATGTTGATGACCGAGCCGATGAAGCTGATCAGCAGCGAGTTGCTCTGGTCGATGCCGACCGACTGCCACAGGATCGACGAGTAGTAGAAGATCACGTTGATGCCGACGAGCTGCTGGAAGACCGACAGGCCGATGCCGACCCAGACGATCGGCAGCAGGCCGAAGCGGCCGCCGAGCAGGTCGCGGAAGCGCGGGCGGTGGTCGGAGGCGATCAGGGCCTGGACCTCGGCGATCCGGGCGTCGGTGTCGACGCCCTCGCCCTCGACCTCGGCGAGCACGGTGCGGGCGTCGTCGAGGCGGCCGGCCTGGATCAGGTAGCGCGGGGACTCGGGGATGACCGAGGAGAGCACGAAGTAGACGGCGGCCGGGATCACGCAGATGCCGAGCATCCACTGCCAGGCCTCCAGGCCGAGCAGCCTGCCGCGGGTGTCGCCGCCGGCGGCGTCCGCCAGCACCCAGTTGACCAGCTGGGATATCGCGATGCCGAGCACGATCGCGGCCTGCTGGAAGGAGGCCAGGCGGCCGCGGTACCTGGTCGGCGCGACCTCGGCGATGTAGGTCGGCGCGATCACCGAGGCGATGCCGATGGCGGCGCCGCCCAGCACGCGCCAGAAGGCGAGGTCCCACGCGGAGAACGGGAGCATCGAGCCGACGGCGCTGACGGCGAACATCAGCGCGCCCGCCTTCATGACCTTGATGCGGCCGTAGCGGTCGGCGAACCGGCCGGCCACCGCGGCGCCGATCGCCGACCCGAGCAGGGCCGAGGAGACGATCAGACCGGTCACGCCGTCGCCGACGCCGAACTTCTCCTGGATGCCCGAGACGGCGCCGTTGATCACGGAGCTGTCGTAGCCGAACAGGAACCCGCCGAGGGCTGCGGCGGCGGTGATGAAGACGACGAAGCCGAGGCGGCCGGGCGCGGTGGCCTCGACCGCCCCGGAGGGCTTCTGGGTGACGCTCACGATCTTGACTCCTGGTACTCAACGCTGAGCTCGGTAGCCGAGATCGTAACCCCTGTTCGTTTAACTCTTGTACACCGGGCTCCTCAAGTTTTGCTCCGAGAATTCGTAAGGTGAACAAGCAAATTGGGGCCGGCGAGGTCCCGCGGCGGGCGGCGCGACGGCTGCTGCGCCGCCGCGCCGC